>CAZTVB010000050.1:0-10787 GCA_964616315.1 uncultured Rikenellaceae bacterium | reverse complement strand
CCTGAACACCATGCCCAGCATAGTAGAATAGTGCCACATTAAAGTTTGGCAGTTTTTCACTAAATTCCCGAATGGCCCGTTCCATATTTTTTTTGTTTGCATTGGTTCTACTTATTACTTCAAATCCAAGATTTTTTAAAGCTTGTATCATTAGGTTTGCATCGTTTTCGGGATTTTTCAAAAATTGTCCTCCTTCGTATGTGGAATTTCCAATAACCAAAGCAATACGCTTTTCGTTAGGGTCGAACATTGGCTTAATTTCTTGCGGTTGAAGTTGAGTTGCATTGCTAACTTCGCGGTTAACATAAAAAGTGTAGAATGATGAGTTATCTTTTGTATCGGTTGCTCTGACCGATATGGTATTATCGCCAACTGCAAGTTTAACAACCTGCTGAAAGTTACCGTTTTGGTCCAAAGCAGCCTCGTTTCCGTTTATTACAACTTCGTATATTCCACTAGCATCAGTAACCCTGCCTTTAACAATTATTTGCTTATTTGTTTCGTTTATTTTCTGTTCTTTTTTTATGTAAGGCTCAATCATTGTAATTTCTGGTGCAGTTATATCTAGTTGTGTTTGTTGCGGTTTGCTTAGGTAAGATATTTTAAGATAATCTACTGATATTTCAGTACCCTGTGGTGCTTGGTAGCCAAATGCATTTCCGTAGAATGGGGCAAATGGCATGGAGTAAACTAACGTTTCGTTCACGTAGAAGTAGAGAGTATTGCTGATTTTCCGAACAGTATACTTGTTAAAATCGCCAATTCTTATCAGTTTTGAGAAAGTCCAGTTAACTATATCTGAGTTTTCGTTATTGTAACTTTTATCAATAGTATAGTAGCCATTGCCACTGAAACCAAAATTGTAGCGGCTCCAAACGCTAGGGTCTTTTCCGAATACCAATGAAATTTGTTTATTGTCATTTCCGTTTAGGAACTTCATCGACGACTCAATCTCAAAATCTCTATTTGAATCGAAATCCGATATGGTGTTTGTGCATCCAGCCGCTCCGTCGGGGCTGGTTGACTTGAAGTTAAGGTAGCCTTTTGAAACATAGGCATAACCATTTGTAGATACTGCGTTTGCCCAGTTATTGTTGTCGTTATTGAAATCGTCTAGGAAAAAAGTGTTTTTTTGTGCCAAATTGTAACAGTTGTAATCCGCTTCGCCGTTCAAACTATTACCCAAATAGTAAACCTTGATGTAATCTATTGAGATATTAACTTTTGCTGATATTTGATAACCAATCTCATCGCCATAGAACGATTCAAATGGTTGAGAGTGAACCAAGTTCCCGTTAACAAAGTAATAAATAGTACTGGCTACTTTTCTTATTGTTATAGTGTTATAATCTTTAATGTTTACAAAACTAGATTTTGTCCAATCAACAATAGTCGTGTAATCATTCTGAGAACTTTTATCGATTAAATAGTAACCATTACCGCTTAATCCAAAGTTAAAGCGACTCCATTCGCTTGGTTTTTTGCCAAAAACAAAGTAGAACGACATATTATCTACGCCGCTAGTCCAAGTCATTCTTGTTTCAAACTCAAAATCTTTGCGTTGGTCTATATGGAATAGAGAGCGAACACAACCCGCGGCGCCATCCTCTACTGTAGAGCGGAAGATTAAGTATCCGTTTTGTATGAATGCATCACCGTTTTGAGTGGTACCATTTTTCCAACCGTTTCCATCGTCGTTAAAATCATCTGAAAAAAATAAGGTTTTTTCAGATTGGAGGTAGCCGTAAAAATTATACGCTTTGTTCTCTTGCGCTATTGTGTTTAAATTTTGAATAGCAATTAATAAAGTAACTAGAAGTATTTTAAAAACGGTTTTCATTGTTTGTAGAGTTGAAG
The DNA here is from genome assembly GCA_964616315.1 of uncultured Rikenellaceae bacterium. Lineage (GTDB taxonomy): Bacteria > Bacteroidota > Bacteroidia > Bacteroidales > Tenuifilaceae > SB25. The sequence goes on along the minus strand of CAZTVB010000050.1, from coordinate 8,930 downwards.
TTATTTAAATCAAATTTTAGGCATATTAAAATAATTGATTCGGAAAGTCAATAGAAAACAAATATTTTTTAGTCTAATTTAAAAACTTCTTAATAGTTGCTTTAACCTCTCTGTAAATTAATCTGTTGAAGAACATTTTATTTGTTAAAAGTTGTATAATCAAATAATTGTGAGTAACTTTTGAAAGGTTTCGTTTTAAATCAACATTTTATATGTTCTATAAGCATTCTTTAGCTTTGTAATGCAGCACTTTTATTGTTATTTTTGCATTGTTTCATAAAACTAAATTAATTATCTGATAATCAAAATACTAATCAAATGGTTGTACTTGTTTTAAACTGCGGAAGCTCATCAATAAAGTACCAGCTAATTAACATGGCTGACGAAAGCCAACTTTTAGCAAAAGGGCTTGTTGAACGCGTTGGTTTTACCGATGCAATTCTAACCCATAAACCCGAGGGAAAGGATAGGTACGAGATTGTAACCAATATTCCTGACCATACAGTGGGTATTAATCTTATCTTGGAGGCTCTTGTTGACAAAAATCACGGTGTAATTTCTAGTTTGAATGAGATTAAGGCTGTAGGTCACCGTGTTGCTCATGGTGGCGAGTTTTTTACAACAAGCAGTTTGATTACCGACCATGTTAAGAGTGAAATTGAAAAGTGCATTGAGCTTGCTCCACTTCACAACCCCGCAAACCTAAAAGGTATTACTTCAATGGAGAAATTGCTTCCAGGTATTCCTCAGGTTGCCGTTTTCGATACTTCTTTCCACCAGTCAATGCCAAAGCACGCTTACCTATACGCTTTGCCATATGAGTACTACGATAACTACAAAATCCGCAGATATGGTTTCCACGGTACAAGCCATAAGTTTGTAGCTCAAAAAGCTTGTAAAATTCTTGGTGTAGATTTCAATACACAAAAAATTATTACCTGCCACCTTGGTAACGGTGCATCAATAGCAGCTATTCAGAACGGAAAATCAGTTGATACCTCTATGGGTTTCACCCCTGTTGAAGGTTTAATTATGGGAACCCGTAGCGGCGACCTTGATGCTGGTATTTTACTTTACATTGCTGAGAAAGAAAACTTAAGCATTAAACAAGTTAACGATGTAATCAACAAGAAGAGTGGTGTTTGTGGTATTTCTGGTTTATCATCGGATATGCGCGACCTTGAGAATGCCGCTGCTGAAGGCAATGAGCGTGCTCAACTTGCTTTAGATATGTATTACTACCGTGTAAAGAAGTATGTTGGTGCTTATGCAGCAGCAATGGACGGTGTTGATTTAGTTATTTTCACTGGTGGTATTGGCGAGAACGATAGTTTACTTCGCGAGAAGGTTTCTTGTGCACTTGACTTTATGGGTATCGACTTTGATGTTGATGCAAATAAGGGCGTTCGTGGTAAAGATAAGTTACTTACCAAGCCTAACTCAAGGGTTAAAGTAATGGCAATTACCACAAATGAGGAACTTGTAATTGCTACCGATACAGCAAATATTGTAAAAGGCAAAAAGTAATTAAACTATAGGAGACCAACACAATGAAAGTAGATAAATTAGACCAACTATTCGATATTCTTCGTAGCAAACCACGTAAACGTTTGGTTGCTGCTTTTGCAAACGATGCACACACCATTGAGGCTGTTAGTATGGCTGTTGATATGGGTATTGTTGAGGCTACATTAGTTTGCGACGAGCCTACAATGAAGAAAGTTTGTGCTGAGCACAATATCGATCCTAAAAAGTTTAAAATCGTTCAGGAAGCCGATGAGATGAAAGCTGCCCGTAAAGCAGTTGAACTTATCAATAATGGCGAAGGCGATGTACTTATGAAGGGACTTGTAAGTACCGATAAGTATATGCGTGCTATTTTGGATAAGGAAAAAGGGTTACTTCCTCCTAAAGCAGTTTTAACTCACGTTACAGTTGTTCAAGTTCCAACTTATCCAAAACTTCTTATTGTAGGTGATGTTGCTATTATTCCTGCACCAGATTTGAATCAAAAAATTGCTATTACCAACTATCTAATTCAAACTGCGCACTCTTTGGGTATTGAAAAGCCAAAGGTAGCCTTGAATGCTGCAACCGAGCAAATGTCAGCTGGTATGCAGGCTTGCGTTGATGCAGCAATTATCTCAAAAATGGCCGATCGCGGTCAAATCAAGGGTGCATTTGTAGATGGTCCTTTAGCATTGGATGTTGCTATTGACAAGGAATCTGCCGAGATTAAGAAAGTTGGTGGCGGTGTTGCCGGCGATGCTGACTGTATCCTTTTCCCTAATATTGAGTCAGGTAACGTATTCTTCAAAGCTTGTACAAAACTTGCTAACGGAGAACTTGGTGCAATGGTTATGGGTGCAAAAGTTCCATGCGTACTAACATCACGTGGCGACAGTGTTAAATCAAAGATGTATTCAATTGCATTAGCTGCTAACGCTGCAAAATAATTTAAAATCACATACAAAGAGAATGGAAGAGTTCAAAGTACTGGCAATTAACCCTGGTTCTACATCAACCAAAATTGCTGTTTACCGAAACAACAAATCTGTATTTCTTAAGAACATTAAGCATACTGCTGAGGAGATTGCTCAGTTTAAGACTATTACCGATCAGTTTGGCTTTCGTAAGGAGATTATCCTTAGGGAGTTAAAAGAGGCTGGAATCGATGTTAACAAGATTTCTGCTATTGTTGGTCGTGGTGGTTTGCTTAAACCAATTGAGTCTGGTGTTTACGAGGTGAACGATCAGATGAAAAACGATCTTAGGAATAGCATTATGGGCGAACATGCCAGCAACTTGGGCGCATTAATTGCCGATGATATCGCAAAATCGTTGCCATCGGCTAAGGCCTACATTGCCGACCCTGTTGTGGTTGACGAGATGGATGAGGTAGCTCGTATTGCAGGTCATCCTAAGTTTAAGAGAGTGTCAATTTTCCACGCCCTTAACCAAAAGGCCATTGCGCGTTTACACGCAAAATCGCTCGATAGGAAGTACGAGGAAATGAATATCATTGTAGCTCATCTTGGTGGCGGTATTTCTGTTGGTGCTCACCGTTTGGGACGTGTTGTTGATGTTAACAATGCGCTTGATGGCGATGGTCCATTTTCGCCAGAACGCGCAGGAACAATTCCTGCTGGTCAACTAGCAAAACTTTGCTTTAGCGGTGAGGTAACTCTAGATGAGGTTAAGAAAATGCTTACTGGCAAAGGTGGATTAGTTGCTCACGCAGGAACCAACGATGCTTACGAGATTGAGTTAAAAGCTCGTAGTGGCGATGCTAAAGCAAAATTACTTCAGGATGCAATGTCGTATAATGTTGGTAAGGCAATTGCTGCAATGGCTGGAACTCTTAAAGGCAAGGTTGATGCCATTATTCTTACTGGAGGTATTGCTCACAATGTATACCTTGTGGAGTATGTTAAGGAGATGGTAGGTTTTATTGCTCCTGTGGCAGTTTACCCTGGAGAGGATGAAATGCAGGCCCTTGCAATGAATGGTCTTATGGTTCTTAAAGGTGAAGTTATGCCCCGAGAATACAGATAATCATTTTATATAATACAAAAAAAAGGAGCCCTTAGGCTCCTTTTTTTATTCTTAAGTCTAAAAATCTAATGTCTGAATTCTAAGGATTGGTTGTGGTTACAGGCAGTATCTTTCCATTAAAGTACTTTTTCCCGTTAACAGCAAAATCTACAATAAATTCAGCCATTTCGGTTGCATTTATTGGTGCTTTATAGTCAGGAAAAGCCTGACGGAGCATTTCAGTGTCAGTTGCACCAAGCGCAAGGCAATTAAAGTAGATACCCTTTTGCTTGTATTCTTCTGCAAGGCACTCGGTTAATGATGCTAGAGCAGCCTTGCTTGATGCGTAAACCGATAATCCATTGAATTTTTGACTTCCCTGGAAACCTCCCATGCTACTTATGTTAATAACGTGTCCACCTTGATTCATCGAGTGCATTAATTCTTTTGTCAGGTTTACTGCAGATGAATAATTTACTTTTACCATCCTATCAATATCCTCTGTGGTAAGTTGCTCGAATGGTTTGTTTATTAGGAAACCAGCATTGTTGATAAGTATATCAACCATTCCTATATGCTGTTTTATTTGAGGGATTAAAATCTTGCCAATTTGGTCTATTTGCTCCAAGTCAAATACAATAGGGTAGAGGTGCGCCTGGATATTCTCCTTAATACAGGCATTTTTCAAGTCCTTCAATTTTTGTTCGCTTCTAGCAATTGCAACAATATTGTTGTTTTCGCGGGCGGCAAATAGGCGAGCCACTTCAAATCCTATTCCTCTCGATGCGCCTGTAATTACTATATTCATAGGTTTCAATTCTTTGATTTCTATTTGATTATAAACGTACTTCCGATTATGGTTAATGTATTGCTAAGTCCATTCGTATATTTTGGTTGACCTCCACCAACAAAAATATCAATCTTTCCAGATGTTTCTATACTGTTACCGTTTAAATCGATTTTTGCAAAATCGGAGGGTTTAAGTGCAAATTTAACCTTTTGTTTTTCTTGTGGATTTAACGATACCCTTCTAAAGGCCTTGAGGGCGCATATGGGTGTTGGAGTAGTACTATTAATATGTGATATGTAAAGTTGAACTACTTCTTCGCCCGATATTCTACCAGTATTTTGGACTTCTACTTCTACCTCTAAATTTTCATCTGTTTTAATTTCTTGAGTGAACTTTAGATTCGAATATTTGAATTCACTATAACTAAGACCATAGCCAAAAGGATACCTGACCTCACCTTTATAATACCTATATGTGCGATTTTCCATTGAGTAGTTCTCGAAATCGGGTAAATCTTCATCGCTTTTATAGGTTGTAATAGGCATTCGACCAGCTGGGTTGTATTTCCCGAATAGGACATCCACTATTGCATCGCCAGCCGATTGTCCGCCATACCAAGCCTGAATAATTGCATCAACATTTTGACTTTCCCATTCAAAACTAATGGCAGAGCCCGACATATTTATGAGCACAATGGGATGATTTGTCTTTTTCAACTCTTTAAGCAGTTCAGTTTGAATTTTGGGCAAAGCCATTGTGGTTCTATCACCACTAGCAAAACCATAGTAACCATTTGCGCCAGCGTCGCCAGCCTCACCTTCATAATCGGCCGAAATTCCTCCAATAAAAAGGATTACATCTGCATTGCTAACACTTTTTGATATCTCAGAAAATGATGGAGCATTGTTTAATGTGTCAACAATTCCTACCCCTTGAAAGAATGATATCTTCAATTTATCACCATATCTATTTAGTAGGCTTTGATATGGAGTTATGTTAGAAGAGGGTATTCCGTAGTAGTTAGCAAGCAGTGTCTTTGGATTATTCGCATTAGGACCAATTATCGCAATATGTTTAATGGTGTTTTCATTTAAGGGGAGTAGTTTGTTCTCGTTTTTTAGGAGTACTATTGATTGCTGAGCCATTAAGTAAGCGTGTTGCTTATGCTCGTTGCAATCGAGTTTAGAACGGTCTATGCTAGCAAAAGAAACCCTTTCCTGTGGGTCATAGATTCCAAGTTGAAATTGTATTTTGAGTAATCGCTTTAACGATACATTTACTTGTTCTTCGGTAATGCTTCCCGATTTTACCGCATCAATCAATTTGTGGTATAATGAGCCGCACTCTAAGTCGGAGCCTGAGAGTAGAGCGTCGCTTATTGCTTCAATTTCAGATGAATGCGTATTGTGGAAGTTTAGAAAATCGGAAATTGCCCAGCAATCTGTTGTAACATATCCATTAAAAGCCCATTTTTCGCGGAGAATATTATTGAGCAGTGTATCGTTTGCACAGCAAGGAGTGCCAGCAAATCGATTATATGCACACATAACACCATGAACCTTTTCGTTAACTACAAGGTGCTTAAATGCCGGTAAATATGTGTCCCATAAATCGTAAGCCGAAACACTAACGTTGAATGAATGCCTATTATGCTCAGGTCCACTGTGAACTGCAAAATGCTTGGCACAAGCAACTGCTTTTAGGTACTTTGGATTATCACCCTCAAGTCCGCGAACCATTGCACCACCCATTATTGAGGTTAGGTATGGGTCTTCGCCATAGGTTTCCTGTCCTCGTCCCCAACGTGGGTCGCGAAATATATTGATATTTGGAGTCCAGTAGGTTAAACCTCGGTAGTTCTCGCCAGTTTTCCCATTCTTAAAATCATCGTTGAAGATTGCTCTGCCTTCGGTTGAAATAATATCGGCAGTTTTTCGCAGTCCATCAGGATTGAAAGTTGCAGCCAATGCAATTGCTTGTGGAAACACTGTTACATACTCCTTGGTACGAGCTACTCCATGTAATGCTTCGTTCCACCAATTGTAGGCCGGAATACCAAGCCTGGCAATTGCTGGAGCATTATGTTGCATCAAAAGCACCTTTTCATCTAATGTTAAACGGGATATAACATCGTTCAATCGTTCTTCTAAAGTTAAATCAGGATTCTGAAAGGGATACTGATACGATTGAGCGTTAACTTTAGTAAGTAAAATAACGCAAGTTAAAAAGATGATAATTTTTGAACTAAAATTCATTCTGAGCTATTTTATTTCGAATACAACTGCATGTTTTAATTGATTGTTTGTGATAACCGATTGAGGGATTGCTATTTCGTAGCCATCGTTAGTTTGTTTGAATTTCAACTTTGCATTTGCTCCTAGAATCGCAACAGAACTTAATTTAAAGCCTGTTTTTCCAAGTTTAACTACTTTAGGTAGCGATTCGTTCTCCTCAAGCAAGTAAAAGGCGTAAATAGTGCCATTTTTGGCTTGAGTGAATCGCATTTTGTCCTGCTTGTAAGGATAGATTGGTCGAGTTGAGTATATTGATTCTCCGTTGATTTTCATCCAACTGCCAATCTCTTTCATTCTAACTATCGCAGGCTCGGGTAGCGTTCCCAGTGGCGAAGGACCAATATTTAACAAGAAATTTCCACCTTTCGACACAATATCAATGAGCATATGGATAAGTGTGTTTGTCGATTTATAAACATCATCCTCCACATACGACCACGAGTTCCCCATTGTCATGCAGGTTTCCCAAGGATAGGGTAGGATGGAATCTGGCACTTGTTTCTCCGGCGTTCTGTAATTTTCGTACTTTCCATGAACCGACCTGTCTACAATCAGTAAGTCTGGATTATTCTTTCTTGCCATACTGGCAATTTTGGGCATATTGATATCCTGTATCCATCCTTTACATCCCAGCCACGGACGCGATTCGTCGGTAAGACTCCATTCTGGTCGAACCCAACCTCCATCGAGCCAAAGAATGTCAATATCTCCGTAATTTGTTGTTAATTCCTCAATTTGGTTGTAGGTGAAATCAACAAATCGTTGCCAACGTTCAGGATAATCCTTCGGATTGTAGTTTACGTTTCTATCAGGCGTAGCCCATTCTGGAGCCCAGTAATCGGAGTGATGCCAGTCTGGTTTGGAGAAGTAAAGCCCACTCCAGAAACCTTTCGCTCTGAACGCTTCGAGTAGCGCCTTTGTAACATCTGCTTTTGAATTTGATGAGAAAGGACAACTTTGGTCAGTAATTGAATAGGCGGCTTGTTTTGTATTGTACATACAAAAACCGTCGTGATGCTTTGTGGTAAAAACAAAATACTTCATACCTGCTTCATGTGCTAAGTCGGCCCATAATTCAGGGTTAAACTGTGTTGGATTAAAGGTTTTGTTTAGCGCTTGGTATTTGCTCACATATTCGATGTATGGAACACCACCCCTGTCAATCCATGGTTCGTTGCAAATTGACCACGATTCCACAACGCTCCACTGTGAGTAAAAGCCCCAATGTATCATAAACCCGAACTTAAGGTCTTGCCACTCATCAATTCTATTAAGAATAGTGGGGTTGGTTTCAAAGTCTTGCTCGTTTTGAGCGATGAGTGTGTAGGGGGCTATAAATATGAATACTATTAAAATTAATTTTCTCATCTTTTTCATCTTAATTAAACTTTGCTGTACATTTTTTGTGGTCAGTAAAACAATATCCCAAGGTAAGCGTTGTAAAATTAAAATTAATACTTTTACAGTATCTATAATGTATTACTATTTTAATAAACAGTTATGGCAAAGGCAAAAATATTATTGATGACTTTTTTTGTCACTTTTAGTATATTATCAGTTGATGCTTATGCTCAACGGAGGCACGGCGATTTTCAGCGTTTTTCCGATAGGTTATTTTTTGGAGGAAGTATTGGTCTTGCTGTTGGAAATCATCTAACTCAGGTAGACGTTGTTCCAATGGTTGGCATGTGGGTCTTACCTCAATGGTCCCTGGGTGTTGGTGGTAGGTATTCGTTCCGTAAGGAGCGTTTTAATGTAATATCTGGAGAATCACAAAGCCTAAAAACCCATATTTGGGGTGTTTCAGGTTTTACTCAAATCTTGCCAATCCCTGATTTTCATGAAACTTTTAACATAGATGTTCGCGGAGGAATTGTGCTTCATGGTGAGTACGAAGGACTGTATATGGATAAGAAATTTTTTGATTCACTTGCATCGGAAGGAAAAGGTTGGGTGCATATGTATCTTGTTGGAGGAGGTTGGCGTCAACGTATAGGAGATAGGGCAGCAATAAATATTTTACTTTTATGGGATTTATCCAATAGCAGGTATTCGCCCTATACCAGCAACCCAATAATGCGTTTTAGTATTACGTTTTAGGCAAAAAGAAAAGGCCTCACTTTGAGGCCTTTATTTATGTTAGGAATAACCTGTTATTCTAACACTTCAACATTGGTGGCTTGTGGACCACGTTTGCCTTGAGTAATTTCGAAACTTACCTCTTGACCTTCATCAAGACGTTTGAAACCTTCTCTTACAATACCTGTGTAGTGTACAAAAACATCACTACCTTCTTCAGTTTGAATAAAGCC
>CAZTVB010000049.1:10441-10823 GCA_964616315.1 uncultured Rikenellaceae bacterium | reverse complement strand
GATTTTCTGATATCGATAGTTGGGATACTTTTATGAAACTCGATTTGCTGATTGTAAGTTTGCAACTGTCGGGTCTAATTCTTACTTTTTTGCTCGATGATAGGAATAGAGTTGAGAAGGCTCTTCGAGAAAATGAAATGCAATTAAAAGAGATAAATAAATCGAAGGATAAACTTTTTTCCATTATTGCACACGATTTAAAAAGCCCATTTACGAGTATAGTTGGGTATAGCGAAATTTTGAAGGATTATTCTGCAAATTGCAATCAGCAGGAGACTGTTAATTACGCATCAATTATAAATGCATCATCAAAACAAACCCTACAATTACTTGAAAATTTGCTCGATTGGGCTCGGTTACAGCAGGGACGTATCATTTTTCG
>CAZTVB010000049.1:0-10431 GCA_964616315.1 uncultured Rikenellaceae bacterium | reverse complement strand
TTTATACGAACTTGCATACGAGGTGTTTTGTTTAACTAAGGACATCGCGGAGCAGAAAGGAATCTCCATTCAAAATACGATTCCTGCCAATTTGAATGTTTACGCCGATAAGGAAATGATTAAAATAGTTCTGCGGAATTTGGTTTCAAATGCTGTTAAGTTTACTCCGAAAGGTGGATATGTGGAAATATCATCTAAACTAACGGGTAAGGAAGTTTTTATATCGGTAACCGATAATGGAGTTGGCATAAGTGCCGATGATATTGGAAAACTTTTCGATATAAGTTCCAACTTTTCTACAAAAGGAACCAACGAAGAGAAGGGGACAGGTCTTGGATTATCGCTCTGTAAAGAATTTGTCGAAAAGAATAACGGAAAAATTTGGGTTAAGAGTGAACCAAGCAAGGGGAGCGACTTTACGTTTAGTTTGCCCTTAATACAAGTTAATAGGTGATTTTTCGTGTAATTTTATACTCCAGTTTCTTATCTCTAACCTTATCGTCATCAGTAACTGTGCATTGATAAGTAAGTTTAAGATTCCAGTTTCCGTAGGAATCGTATCGGTAATCGTAATAATAGCCTTGCTTTAGTTTAGAATCGGGCAGCGCCTCAAGAATAATATCGCCCTTTTCATTGTAGGCACGTTTTATCGATGATTTTGGAGGAGTCTTTGTAAAATCGAGAGGGTAGATGTGCGTTGCAACGTACTGCTCATTACTTCTGTAAACCATTACCCTAAGTGAATTATTTGCAGGAACATAAAGGAACCGTTCAATGTTTATGAATACTCCTGATTCGTTAAAAATTCTTACTTCCTTGAGCCTTCCAATGCTGTCGCATGTGGCTTGGGCGTATTGTTTTTTTACCTTTTCGTAGAAAAAAGTAATGTCCTGTAGACATCCTGTTGTATCGTTATATTTAACTATTGCCTCTTCGGTAACCCATCCTTTGTAGTTGATAAATTGACGGGTAAACTTTCTTGTTGGCTCGCCCTTTGCGTTATATGCCCAAGTGGTTTCGTACTGAACGCCACCAGCGCTGTTGTATTTAGTTTCCGATATTATTTTTCCGTTGTTGTCATACTTTTTAACAATTTTAAATGGTGAGTTTGTACCAATTTTTATTGCAAGAACCTCGTGAATTTCATCTACTTGGAAGAAATTTACACCTCTCGATGCAGGAATCTGCGAACTTAAATAGATATCAATTATAGGCTGAGCCAAAAGGGAGTTTCCTGTTGTAATAAGCAAAGCAATAATTAATATTTTTGTTACTATTTTCATTTATTGTTATTAAAAAGCGTGTAAAGATAATTATTTGTAGTTAAACCAAAAGAAATGTTTAACCTGCTTCAAAACGGTTGATTATAGTTATTTTTGAAAAAAACGTTAGTGTGATTCCTGGTGGTTGTGTCGATAAATGTAGAGGTTGCAAGCATCGTGACTGGAGCTTGGCCGAAAGCCTTGCCCAGAAATATTCGTTTGTGCAATCAAAACTAAAACCTTGGGCTGATAAGGTTGAGCCTGTTCGTTCAGTTGAAGAGGCTGAACGATGGGGTTATAGGAGTAAAACAACCCTAAGTGCAAATTTTAACGGTAATAATTGGGAGTTTGGGATGTGGGCTCGTGATGAATTAATCTCAATTCCAGATTGCCCTATTCATTCTTCAAATGCAAATAAGATATTTGAGCTTATTCGAGAGAATATCCCCCAAACTGCGGATTTTAGGTTGGCATTTATCGTACTATCAAGAGCCCAACTTGTACTTGTTTTAAAAAACAAGGTTATGCCCAATTTAGATTGGGTTTCCGAAGGTTTCAACCAAGCCTTGAAGAGTTTTGGCATTGAAGGTTTTTGGATTCATCTGAATCCTTCAGCAGGGAAACGAATTTTCGAAAAAATTACGTGGCAATTACTTTGGGGCAACCCTCGGTCGACTGATTATAATGGATTGCTTTACGGCCCTGCCGCATTTCAACAATTAATACCGAAACTCTACAATCAATCATTGCACGAAACATTGAGTTTCTTTGGCCTAAACTCTAATGATTCAGTTGTTGACCTATACTGTGGAACAGGGAACTCAATGAATTGCTGGGTTAAGACCGGTGCAGAAACAATTGGTGTTGAGCAGAGTGGCGATGCCGTTGAGTGTGCTACGGTTAATATTCCTGAAGCTATTGTTCTTCGTGGGGCTTGTCGGCAAAGAATTCCTCAAGTTAACGAGTGGGTTTTGGAGCAGAGAAATTCGGGCAAAAGAGTATTGCTTTACGCCAACCCACCTCGAACAGGTTTGGAAACCGAAGTTTTAAGTTGGATAGTTAAAGAAGGTTTGCCTTTTAAAATCGCTTATCTATCCTGTAGTCCTGGAACTCTTTACAAAAATCTCATATTTTTAACTGAAATGGGATATAAAGTAAATAGAGTTATTCCTTTCGATTTTTTCCCGCAAACAATTCATGTGGAGTGCCTTGCTTTACTAGAGTTGTAGTTTGTGCATCATTGTTTTTTTTGATTAATAGGTGATATAATGTGATGTATATTGCTACTTATAGTGAACTGTTTAATTTAAATTATCGTAAATTTGAATTAGATGCGTTACTGTATAAATTTTTCTTTATGATTGGGAAAAAGGTTTTTCTTGTTTTTGTTGCAACGGTATTGTTTTGGAACAATTCTTTTTCTTGCACAACAGCAATTATTAGCGGCAAAGCAACCCCCGATGGACGCCCTTTGTTATGGAAACATCGCGATACCGACCAGTATAACAATAAAGTGATGTTCTTTGTTGGTGCTCGATATGATTACATAGGCATTGTTAATTCTCAGGATACTCAGTTCCATGTATGGGGCGGAACTAATAGTGCGGGTTTCTCAATTATGAATTCGGCCTCCTACAATATAATTCCCGAAAACGACAAATCAACTGTAAAGGATTTGGAGGGATATATTATGAAACTTGCGCTTGCAAACTGCGCAACCATAAAGGATTTTGCTAGCATGCTCGATACTTTGCCTAAGCCATGGGGTATTTCCGCTAATTTTGGTATTATCGATGCTTTGGGTGGCGCTGGTTACTATGAGGCCAATAACTTTTTCTATAAGTTTTTTGATGCAAATGACCCTTTAGATGCTCCAAATGGCTATTTGGTCCGGACAAATTTTTCTATTTCTGGTAAGGAAAACGAGGGCGCAGGTTATAACCGTTATCAAACGGCGCAGAATATTATTAACGAAGTATTGGCGCAAAATGGGTTAACCCCAGCATTTTTTCTACATAATGCCTCCCTTTGCTTAAGGCACGACTTAACTAAAACTGACCTTTCCAATGAATTTAATAAGGATAATTTTTCTAACCGAATGTATCCTTTTCGCGATTTTATTGTTCGCTACTCTTCGTCATCAACCATTGTGGTTCAGGGTGTTAAGGGTGATGAATCACCACTTCTAACAACCTCTTGGGTTAAAATTGGTTTTCAGCCAGCATCTGTAGCCATACCTGTATGGGTTGGAAAATCTGATATCGTTCCTACTGTTTTAACATCAATAGGTCAAGGTAATTCATTGCTTTGCGACATCACTTTAAAGTTAAAAGAGGAATGCTTTCCCTATATCAAATGGAGTGAGGGCGAAAACTATGTTTTGCTAGAGAAGTTAGGAAATATTAACGGTACTGGCCTTATGCAGTTGACAGTGCCATTCGAGAAGGAAATAATGTCCAGAGTTGATAAAATGATTCTAAAATGGCGAAAATCTGGATTGAACGATGATGAGGTTAAGCGATTCAACTCTGAGATTGATAGGCAAATCCCCATTTTCTACTCAATAAATTTTGGATTAACGCAATGATACGTAAAAGGCTTGTTGTGCTTACAGGTGCAGGAATTAGCGCCGAGAGTGGCATTCGTACTTTTAGGGATATGGGTGGTTTATGGGAGGAGTATGATGTAATGGAGGTGGCAAGCCCTGAGGGTTGGAGGAAAAATCCTCAGCTTGTGCTGAAATTTTACAATGAGCGTAGGCGACAGCTTAGTGATGTAAAGCCAAATTCGGGTCATACCGCTTTAGCTGAGGCTGAACAGGATTTCATCGTAAATATTATAACTCAGAATGTTGATGACTTGCACGAGCGTGCAGGCAGTTCCAATATATTGCATTTGCATGGCGAGTTAAAAAAAGTACGTTCAACTGCCAATCCTACTAATATCCTTGATATAGGTTATAGTGATATTAACTGGGGCGATACCTGCGAAAAAGGTTTCCAACTTCGTCCGCATATTGTGTGGTTTGGCGAGGATGTTCCAGCAATGACTGATGCAATTAAGCTCGTTCAGAGTGCTGAGATTTTTGCTGTTATAGGAACATCGCTTAATGTATATCCTGCAGCAGGATTGATTGATTATGTTCCTAAATGTTGCCCAATTTATTTGGTTGATCCCAATGATGTTAGTGTTTGGCGACGCGATGTAACTGTTATAAAAGAAAAGGCTTCCATAGGTGTTACTAGGATGCTTAAAATGATTCGTGATAAGTAGTTTTTAGTATGCGATTTTTATTCCACTTTGTTTTACTGTTGATAACTAGCCTAATATATACCGATTTGGCTGGACAAAGTTTTGATGCGGGATTTACCTTAGGATTAATGGCAACACAGGTTGATGGTGATAGCCATGGTGGTTACAACAAAGCAGGTCCTTTGGCGGGTATTTGGGTAGAGCGTAAGTTAACTGGTTTTTGGTATGGTCGTTTGGAATTAAGGTATGCTCAAAAAGGGAGTTATAAGAAGACATCTACCGAGGCTGCAACTTTTTATCGAATTCGTTTACATTACTTTGAGGTTCCAGTGCTTGTTGGGTATAAGTTCTCTAGTGGATTCCAGGCCACTGGAGGTTTAAGTATTGGTTATCTTAGCAAGGCAGAGGAGATGAACGAACTAGGAAGTTTTCCCGATGAGGATTTGAATTCTTTTAAAAAATATGAGTTTGCTGGACTTTTGGGGTTAGATTACATTTACAACGAGAGATGGTCGCTGGGTGCATACTTTAGTTACTCAATTCTACCAATTCGTCCCCACAAAGGAAATATTACATATCGGCTAAGCAAAGGACAGTATAACCGTGTTTTGGAGTTAGTCGTGAAGTATAGGCTATAGTAGTTAATCCAAATCATTTAAAAGTTTTTTAAATTTGTAACTTTCAATTATTATGGAAGAACTACTACCCAAAATATCTGCTTTGCTATTTAAATACGGCGTTAAAAGCCTAACTATGGATGATATTGCAAGAAACCTTGCTATATCAAAAAAGACGCTTTATGAGTATTTCGAGAATAAAGCGGATGTGGTTTTAAAGGTTGGAACATACGAACAGCAGAATGAGTTTGAGGATTTATCAAAAATATGTAATCAGTATACACAAACCATTGAGCAATTCTGGGCTATAACTAAATACTTGGTAGGTAGAAGGCTTAAATTGAGTAGCACTTTGCTCTATGCTTTAAATAAATACTACCCCGATGTAATAGGCGAATTATCAGCAAGCAGACAAGCCCACATTAACTGCTTGATAGTTCAAAATATTAATAAGGGTATACGGGAAGGATTGTATAGGGAAAATGTTGAGATTGACACGGTTCTCTTCTACTATGCCTTCCTTTTAGATTTTACTAACTTCGAGATTTTTGAGAACTGGTTTAAAAGCGATAGTTCAAAACGGTATTATGCCGCATTTAATTATCATTTAAGAGCAATTGCAACGCCAAAAGGCGTCCAATATTTCGAGACGGAATTCAACCCCGAAGCGTTAAATCTCGATTTCTATGATTAATCGTCGTTTCCATTTAGAAAGCCTAAATAGTAAAGTAGCGTAGCTAAAGAACCCAATGCGGCTACAACGTATGTTAGTGCGGCCCATTTTAGGGCATCACGGGCATTGTCTGCACTTTCCCCATAGGTTAAACCTGTGCTGTTGAGCCAAGCCAGAGCTCTGCGCGATGCATCGAACTCAACTGGTAAAGTGATAAAACTGAAAAGGGTTGTTAGCGCCAACATTACAACACCAATTAGTAAAATTGCAGGGAATGTTTGTAGCAAAATAACTCCTGCAAGTAGAACCCATTGAACATATCGCGAAGCAATACTTACAACAGGAACTAACGAGGAGCGCATTTGCAGGAATGCATAGCTTTTTGCATGCTGAATTGCATGTCCGCATTCGTGGGCTGCTACTGCCGCAGCAGCAACGCTTCTACCATTATAGACATCAGGGCTAAGGTTAACTGTTTTATCGGTGGGGTTATAATGGTCTGTAAGTTGCCCTTCAACACTAATAACCCTAACATCTGTAATGCCATTGTTCAATAGCATTAGCTCCGCCACTTCTTTTCCACTTAATCCTTTGGCTAACGATACACGAGAATACTTCGCAAATTTCGAACGTAATTGTTGTCCAACTAGGAAACTAATTAGGAAGAAAACAATCATTATAACGTATATTCCCATAATTTATATGTTTTT
This sequence comes from uncultured Rikenellaceae bacterium, assembly GCA_964616315.1. Classification (GTDB taxonomy): domain Bacteria; phylum Bacteroidota; class Bacteroidia; order Bacteroidales; family Tenuifilaceae; genus SB25. The sequence goes on along the minus strand of CAZTVB010000049.1, from coordinate 3,917 downwards.
AAATTTTTAAAATTTATTAATTCGTCGAAGAGTAACGGCTACTTAAACCCTTCATTCCAACCAATCGCCAATACCTTATTCCAGGCGATTTGTAGTAGGTGAAAATCTGATAGTTGTTTTCTGTTGCAAAATGGTTCCCCTCCAGCTGCGAGTGGTCTATTTTGCCTGTTTGCATATCAACAACTACATACCTATAGTTGTAGTAACCTTGCTTAAGTTGGACTCTTGCTTCGTAAACATTGGTGCTATGGTTAAAGTTCAATTTGTACTCAGGATTTATTCTCCAACCAGTAATTTCGCCATATAGGTATACATCGCTGTTGTATAGTTCTTCGGCTTTAAGAGTGAAGTAAACCCAGGCGTATTCAGCCTCTATGTTGCTATTGTTGGAGTCATCGCGCTTAATAATGAACTTTCCATTTAGGTCAGGATTTTCAACATAATCCTGATTATGATTATCGATATCGGGGGTGAGGTTAACGTGAATTTCACCACCATACTTTTCAATTCGCCTAATTTGGGGGATTTGATAGTAGAACGATTTTAGGTTAAGTGCTCTATACTCGTTGCAGCCATCGAAAATTAGCGCATCTGGGGCGCTAAACCTTATGCTTTTGGGCGAAATGTACTGAGGTTTAAGTACATTTACTTGATTGTCGGACTGGTTGTTTTGCGAAACCACGGTAACAATATCTGTAGTTGGGTTAATATTTCCTAGTGGGCTAAAATTTACCTCGAGTTCTAGCTGTTGCGATGTTTTTATAAAATCCACAATTACTGGCTGACGAACTCTGGCATCCATTGCAAGAATTGGCTCAACAACCATAAAACGCTGCTGTAAAACAATCTTACTTTGGTCGTAACTATCTACAATTCGTAAAATATAGTTCCCCGATATTTTTAGGTTGATATTCCTATTGGGTAAGGTAAGGCTATAGTGAATGTAAGAGGTTGATGTTCCCAAGGAGTTTGTGTACTTATCAACCCTATTGTACTCAAATCCATCGCAAAAATCCATAAAAATTACGTTGGTTGGATGCCAATCGTAAGTACAGTGTATAATGGTGTAATCGTAGGAGCTGCTTTCGTCCGATAAATCATCAAATTCAACAGTGACGGTTTCGTCAGTTTTAAGTTCAATTATTGGATTGTTTAGGTCGCGCCCAGTCTTGTATGCCTTAACTGATTTAATGAACGATTCCGAGTAATTTGTCAAAATATCGCTATCGTTCTGAACAATTTTAATTAATGACTTGTTGTTATTTCCGTAACAGAAAAAAGAGGAGAAACAAAGAGTGATAAAAATCACCTCTTTGATATATAGATATATAGAATTGTTGATAAACATCAAGCCTTATTTGGTTAAATTTGAACTCAAAGATATTACTTTTACGGCCAAATTATTGGAAACCATTGTTGTTAATTTTGTTTGATACGATTAATGCTCAAAAATCGTCCCGAAAAAATTCTCAACTCAAGTAATAGTGGACATTATTTAAACAAATGCTTAATTTTGTACTTAATTAGTAAAAAATCAATATATGTCGAAAGTCATAAAGATTAAAAGGGGTTTAAATATACCGCTGGTTGGCGTGCCCGAAAAGGTGCTTATCCGTTCGGATGTGGCCGAGACTTATGCGCTTAAACCAACCGATTTTCCTGGTATCACTCCAAAACTTAATGTTCAGGTTGGTGATAAAGTTAAGGCTGGTTCGGCTCTTTTTCACGATAAAAATAGAACCAACATCGTTTTTACCTCTCCTGTTAGCGGTGAGGTAGTTGAGGTTCGTCGTGGAGATAGGCGCGTTATTCTTGAAGTTGTTGTCAAAGCCGATGGAAATGTTGATTATGAGCAGTTTACTATCTCAAATCCTTCGGCGCTTACTAAGGATCAAATTACTGAGCAACTTCTAAAATCAGGTGTATGGCCATTTGTCCGTCAGCGTCCGTACGGTGTAATTGCAAACCCTAGCGATACGCCTAAATCAATATTTATTTCCTGTTTCGATACTGCACCATTAGCTCCCGATACAGACTTTGTGGTGAATGGAGAGAATGAGGCTTTTCAGGCAGGTATCGATGCATTGCAAAAGTTAACCACTGGCAAAATTCATTTGGGTTTGAATGCCGATTACCCACCATCTGCCGTTTTTGCAAAGGCAAAAGGAGTTGAACTGCATTACTTTACAGGTCCACACCCAGCAGGCAATGTTGGTGTTCAAATTCATCATATTGACCCAATTAATAAAGGTGATGTTGTTTGGGTAATTAATCCCCAGGATGTTATTGTTATTGGACGCTTGTTCCTTAATGGCGTTTACGATGCAACTAAGGTTATAGCGCTTGCTGGCTCCAATGTAGAAAAGCCCCGATACTACAGGGTTATTTCAGGGGCAAGAATTGATAGCATTGTAAAAGATAATCTTACTAAAACCGATGTTGAGCATCGCTTTATAAGCGGTAATGTTTTAACCGGTACAAAAGTGGAAACCATTGGATTCCTTGGCTTTTATGACAATATGGTAACTGTTATTCCTGAAGGGAATCATTCTGAGTTCTTTGGCTGGATGGCTCCAGGGTTCAACAAGTATAGTGCAACCAGAACCTTTCTTTCAAAACTAATTCCCGGTAAATCCTATAAACTTGATACCAATATTAATGGTGGCGAACGTGCGTATGTGTTAACAGGACAGTACGAGAAGGTTCTTCCCATGGACATTTACCCTGTTTATCTTATTAAGGCAATTATGGCTAACGATATCGACAAAATGGAGCAACTAGGAATTTACGAGGTAGTTGAGGAAGACTTGGCGCTTTGCGAGTATGTGTGTACCTCAAAAACTGAGGTTCAGGATATTCTCCGTAAGGGTATTGACACTATGATTAAAGAATTAAGCTAGCAATTAAATACTTACAGTATAATGAAGGCATTACGAAGATATCTCGATAAAATTAAACCAAACTTCCAGAAAGGCGGAAAGTTTGGAATGTTCCATTCCACCTTCGATGCATTTGAAACCTTCCTTTTTGTTCCCGATAAGGTAACAACTAAGGGCAGCCATATTCGCGATTCAATAGATATGAAACGCACTATGACTGTGGTTATTATGGCTCTTATGCCTGCAATGCTATTCGGAATGTGGAATGTTGGTTATCAACACTCCTTAATGATTGGTGAAAGTTGGACTCTTTGGCAGAATTTCTTCTACGGACTCCTAAAGGTGCTTCCAATCATCATTGTTAGTTATGGAGTTGGATTAGGCATTGAGTTTGCTTTTGCACAAGCACGAGGTCACGAGGTAAACGAAGGTTTCCTTGTTTCGGGTATGCTAATTCCTCTGATTATGCCCGTAAATGTTCCTCTTTGGATGGTTGCCATTGCAACAGCATTTGCGGTGATTATTGGAAAGGAAGTTTTTGGTGGTACGGGAATGAATGTGTTTAATCCCGCATTGCTAGCAAGAGCATTTCTATTTTTTGCTTACCCATCGCACATGTCGGGCGATAAGGTTTGGGTTGCAGTAAGCAATGGAGATAAAATGATTGATGGTTTCTCTGGAGCAACACCCCTTGCCGATGCTGCTGCATACCACATGGACAAACTACCATCAACGTACGATATGTTCATGGGATTTATTCCCGGTTCAATTGGAGAAACCTCCACATTAGCAATACTAATTGGTGCTATAATTCTTGTTGTAACAGGTATTGGAAGTTGGAAAATTATGCTTTCTACCGTAATTGGAGGACTTTCCGCAGGATATCTTTTCAAAATTTTCGGAGTTAATCCATACATGGAGATTCCCGCTTGGCATCACCTAATTATGGGTGGCTTTGCATTTGGTGCTGTTTTTATGGCTACCGACCCTGTTACAGCTGCTCAAACTGAGCGAGGGAAGTGGATTTATGGATTTCTG
>CAZTVB010000048.1:0-10871 GCA_964616315.1 uncultured Rikenellaceae bacterium | reverse complement strand
GGCTCTACAATTTCGACTCATCAACCAAAGTAAACAAGATGTTTAACTGGTTAATGTGGGGCGTGGTAACTGAACCAGCCTATACGGGTGGAAAAATGATAATATCGGCCCAAACAATCCGAACAAAATCGTTGCAGATATACTGCAGAGTATGCTCTAATGTAATTTCGCTGGTACTTGTTCTGGTGCTATATTATGGTTTTGACATAACTATGATTGATGCCATATCGCGCGTAACAATTGGCTCCGATTCAATTTCTACAGCCACAGTTGCCTTTTTCCAGCATAATGTGCTGCTTGGAGTCGTAATATCGGCAGTATTGGTCGCTGTAGGTGTTGAGCCACTGCACAATATCATTGGTAAAATTGAGAAAGCCGGTAAAAAGAAATCGTAAAAACTTAAAACCATGGAACTACTAAGCATACTTAAACGCGAAAATATAGAGATAACGGTGATTGCCGTTGTATTTATTGTGTTGATATTTTTGGTACTAAAGGATTTTAAGCTAACCAGCAAAAAATCGTGGGGGTTACTGCTTGGGCTAACCGCACTGGGAGGCGTTATTGCCATACGTGCAATTGCTAAAAGGCGTTTATTACAAGAACTGGAGGAACGAGAAAATCAACTAGAGGAGATTGAGAAACGCTATAGCGATATGAAGGATAATAATCAAATACTGGAGGACGACTACAACAAGTTGAAAGCCGAATTAGAAAGGGTGAAACAGGAATCGCGTAAGGCCATTCTGGAGGCAGATGCCCGCATTGAAGCAGCCCGCCGCGAACGCAATAATCCTGAAAATATAACTAAAGAAGAGGTTTACGAATTCTTAAATTCATATAAGTAATGAAATACTGCTTAACTCTAATATTTGCTTTAGTTGCGTTAACGTTAAACGCACAGGATGCAAAACTAACCATTAATGGTGTAGAGCACCGTGGCACCAAAGTAAACGATGGTACAGTAGATTTTGCTACAGCAAATGCTATACTTGTACCCACGGAAACGCTAAAAAAGATAATTGCTGACCTAAAGTACTACAAAGTACTGGCACATGAGGACTCCATTAAAATTACCGAACTAAACAAGATAATTGCCGCCTCAGAGAATCTTGAAAATAGCACCGACACTCTTATTAAAAGTCAAAAGGTGATGCTTTTAACTGCAGATAGCCTTTACACTGGCTATAAGGAGTTATACAAGGATTTGAAGCGACTATGCGATATCAATACATTCTCAATAATTCCAGGCGTTGGATTGGTAAACATCCCCGATATTAATCCTCAGGTAAGCCTAGTGTTCAATCTTGGTTTTGAGTACCAAAAAGTAAATTTAAACGCACTCGTGGGGAAGAAATACCAAGGACTAACGGTGGGATATCGGATAGGATTCTAGTTAACAATTGTAGCATCCTGACCATGTTAACATTACAAGCTAAGTAATCATACTAACTAATATTTAGTAGCAAATAGTTGCTAATGGCAAGCCCTTTACGTACATTTATCGTTTTAGGATTCGAAAATATTGGGCTTATGGTAATAATTTTACTTGTATAACAAATGAACACTTCTTTTGAATAAATGGCGCAGAATAGCAATGAAATTAAGTATATTAACGTTGAAAAGACAATTAAGGAAAGTAACTCGAAGTTACTAACCAAACTTCCTGGATTTATTGTTAAGCTAATTGTAAGAATCATAAAGCAAAAGGAGATTAACAGATTCTTAAACAAGCATTCAGACTCTATTGGACGAGATTTCCTTATTAAGATTATTGAAGAGTACAATATAAAAATTGAGGTTGAAGGAAAGGAGAACTTACCCGAAAATGGTAAGTGTATTTTTGTTGCAAATCATCCATTCGGTCTAATAGACGGATTAGTATTAACCTATATCGTATCGGAAAAATATGGGTCAATAAAAGCCATTGCTAACGATGCGTTTATGCTAATTCCACAGTTACACCCTTTTATTGCTGCGGTAAATGTTTTTGAGGGCTCATCGAAAGATTACCTAAAAGCCCTTGACGAAACCTACTATACAGAAGTACCTATAACCCATTTCCCTGCAGGAGAAGTATCGCGGCTTTACAAGGGAAAAGTACAGGATACGAAATGGCAAAAAAGCTTTATTACCAAATCGATTTCCAGTAACCGCGATATTGTACCCATTTATTTCCATGGTAGAAACTCCAACTTATTCTACACAATATTCTTACTAAGGCGATTATTTGGCATCAATGTTAATTTAGAGTTAATACTGTTGCCACGCGAGTTTTTCAAAAAGCGCAATAAAACCATAAAGGTAAAAATAGGGAAACCAATACCTTACCAAACATTTGACAAATCATTATCGCATTGGGATTGGGCTCAAAATATTCGTGAACGATTGTACCGTCTGTCTAATAAAAACTAAACTTAACCTAACTATATGGCTTTAAAAATAAACTTACGCGAAAACTTCTTTCGAATTTGGTATTGGTACGTTAATAAAGTGGATAAAAACGCCGAGATACTTTTTATGAACTACGGGTATCACAATGAAAATCAAAAAGTAACTATAGATGGGCACAATGAGCGTAATCGTTACTCAATTCAGTTATACCATCATTTAGCAAGTTCTGTAGAAATTCAAAATAAGGATATTGTTGAAATAGGTTGTGGCCGTGGAGGTGGTTTATCCTATATTGCAAAGAACTTTTCGGTTGCATCGGCTGTTGGTGTTGATTTGAATAAGCAAGCCGTTGCATTTTGCAACAAGTACCATAAAATTGATGGTTTATCGTTTAAGCAAGGCGATGCACAAAACTTAGAACTAGAGCATAATACCTGCGATATTGTACTGAATGTTGAGTCGTCGCACCGCTATCCAAATATGGAAGCATTCTTGCATGAGGTGCATCGCATTTTACGCCCTGGAGGCTACTTCCTATTCACCGATTTTCGTTACGATTACGAAATGGAAGAGATGAAGAAGATACTAGAAAGTAGCGGATTAACAGTGATGAAGGAGAATTTGATTAACAAGGAAGTTGTTGCTGCGCTTGAGTTGGACGACAAACGTAAACGCGAACTTGTAAAAAAATTGGCACCAAAGTTTCTGCACAAAATAGCATTGAACTTTGCCGGAACAGTAGGCTCTGACACCTACAATAAGATTGCATCAAATAGCTATGTTTATTTCAGCTACGTGTTGCGAAAAAATTAAACAATTGAGATATTAAAAGAAGAGTCGGATATAGTTTCCGACTCTTTTTTTCAATCAAAAATCAATACAATATACTACTCTCCCTTGGCTAACTTGCTCATCCATCGCCAATGCGATACAAACAGCACGACACATATCAATACAAGTAACCCATGAATTATAATAGCCCTAACTGCTCTGTGTTTCTCCAGTTGAATTTTATTATCGCGAGCAGCTTGGTACATTACCTTCAAGGTTTGTTCATCGGGAATATATGCAGCACTTGCTGAGTCTGTCTGCTTACTTGTAGATTTTAGAATATCCATCTTGTAATTCTCATAAGAGGCTAAGCTGGGAGCGCTCTCGGGAGTCCAGCCTGCATGAATGGGATCTCCAAGGTCAATCAGTGAATTCACCAACTGTGTTATACTTATCAGGAAAGTAATAACAGCAACCAAACACACCAAATAACCATAAACTTGGGCAATGCGTTGTGTTTTTTCCATAACTTTTTATTTTTTTTAAATTTTTCAAAATACAATTATTTATAAAATTACCTTAATGATAGCCAATTGTCAAGTCATACGATGAATATTTACTTTAGGACCAATCATAGTTGATCCTGTATAAAATTGATTCTGAGTGATTCAGAAAAATTTAATTACTACCACGAGAAAATCCTATAGGACAAGTTTAGCGAAGTATAAATTTGATTATCGAATGTTTTACCAATATAAAGGTATTCAACCGAAGGTGTTATGTCAAACCTTTTACCGATAGGTATATTGTATTGAATTCCAACTGCAAAATTGTATTTACTAAGAGCACTCCCTGTTATTGAACTTGTTTTCTTTCTCCCTGTTTTAATGGAGTAAATCATGAATGCATAACCTGATGAAAAAGTTGCTTCAAAATTTTTAAAAAGGCTCATTGAGATATTAATAAATATGGGTATAACATCGAGATTTGCTTGAAGCCTAACGCTAATATCATCTGTTTGAACTCTGCTTACAGAGTATATCCTCGAATAACCTGTTCTAATTCCAATTCGCAATCGGTATTCGGTTTGCCAATATAGTTTAGTCGACAAAAACGGCTGATAGGGCATTAGGTTATCACCAGAAACATTGGTGAAAGTATTGACATAGTACCCATAACCTCCACCAAAGCTAATTTTGAGTTTATTTTGCTCCTGAGCATTACTATTTAAATATAGAAAGCAAAAAAACAGTACTAAAGTGGTATAGGATTTAGTCATTGTGTCGAACATAATGATAATAAGCTAGTATTGTAGGATAATCGGTAAGTATACCATCAAATCGATTGTTTTCAATTGAACTACCAAACGAAGTATAAAGAGCAATGTGCTTAGGATAATCAACCGTCCATGGTATACATAAAACTTCATTATTGTGCATCTCAATAACCTTATTGGATTGATAACCATTAGAAAAAGGTGGAGCCCAAATTTTTGAATTGGCCGCAATAACTTTATCGATATCAAGTTCGCATAAAGTGGCGATTCTATCGTAATCAGGTTTTGCCAAAACATAGTTATACGTATTTTCGTCAGGGATTCCAATGTAAACACTTAAATCTCTGCCGCTTCCTGTAATCTTGTCATTATATTTTTTTTGTAATATAATCGCATTATCTATTGTTTTAAAATCCTTAATGTCAAGCCAAACTAATCGTAACGAAGTTTCTTCTAAAATGAATTTTAAAGCATCATCAAGTTTTGGTATTTCCTCACCATGAAGCAACTTAACATAAGTTCTCAGTTGAGAGTAGGTGTAATCGGCAATTTTACCCATTAATGGACTTTTTTGGATTGATCGAACATTTAATTCAGCGTCATGATATACAACAGGGACATCATCTTTTGTTATGTATACATCTATTTCTATACCAGTTGCTCCCAAATACTCTGAATAGTTTATCATTTCTATACTATTCTCAGAATAAGGATGAAAATCGGAATTCCGCCCTCCACCTCTATGTGCAACAATTAAAAACTTGTCATTAAGAAGTGTTTCTGTGAAACTCTCAATTCGCTCAAACTGTATTTGATTATTGGGTTCACCACTGTTAAAACTATAAAGGCCCGTAATAGTAATCACACTGGTAGGTATATCGTTTAAAATGGAAGTCGATTGATCGACAAAAAGTCTTATCAAGCCTGTTTTATCTGTCAATATTTGTCGCCAATAACCTTCCAAAAGAATAGATTGACTGTATATTCCTGTCTCAACAATACTGAAAATGCCTTGTTTGTTACCAAAAAAAGATATGCGATCGCGAGTGACTTTTACAACAATAGTATCGCCAAACTCACTCGCTCCCTTCACAACCCTATAAATTCCTTCAATGACAATTCTTTTATCTATAGGAAGGGAGGTTGACTGAAGAATTAGTTTATCACTAGTCTCAAACTCTGGGAAATCTACTACCCAATAGTTCTGATCTTGACATGCAGAAAGAACAGCAAGTCCAAATATGAAGATATACAACCGAATCATTCTCATATTACTATACCTAGATAAATTTGCGGAATGTAATAAAATCTACTTGTGGAAACTTGGGCTGACCATGTGGTGAAGTAAGATTTATGGAAATTGTTAACAAAGCCAAGAAGCATAACTCTTTTTTTGGAAAGTCTCTGCTCAACGAATACACCTAAAGATTTTCCTACCAAACGCCTCTTTTTAAGATATATCTCAACTTCCTCGCTTGCAGTAGTACTTGTTATAGAAAAATCATACTCGGCAACAATTGTAATTGCCACATCATTAATTTGATAAGCAACTGCCACATTAGGAAATACAGACCATCCATAAGTTTCGAGTTGACTTTCATATTTACTTTTTCTATAATAACCGTATGCTCCATTTATTCCAACTCCAAAAAAGAAAGACTTGAGTCGGAAGTTTACCTCTGGACCAATTTTCAAAATTGCAGAGTTGAGACTAACAGTAATGTCACCTTTAATATTTAAATTTAGGGGAAGGCTGTATTTTGAGGCTAAGTTAAGCATCGTTGTACTATTCTCAGTCTCATACCAATCGTATGGCAAACGAACAAACGAAACAGATGCAAATGACTGTAAATTAAAACTCTTACGAGGATTGGGAAGTTTGAAGCAATTATTACGCAAAACTGTATCCTCTGGAAAACTATTCATTCCAAAAGCATTTTCGAGGATTAAACTAAAAAATGCGGTAATAATTACTATGGTTTTGTACTTCATTTTAAGGGTTATATCGTGTTTTTGTAGTTAAAACATAATAAGTAAGCCTCAATCTTATCTAAAATAAACTAACTTCAAAAAGGCAATTTAACAAATAAAACTAAACCATGCATGCAATATTAGGCATATTAATAAAACACAATAATTTGAATTATTAAAATAACCTCTCGTTATATTCTTAACTTAACGACTAAGTAGTGGTAAATCAAACTTAAGTTAACTTTTTGCTTTTATAATTGTTTTACCTCTAAAAATTGTAATGACTGATAAATCTTTAATAGGATTTGATGAGGTAAACAATCAATTCTACATTAAGGTTGATGATGAAATTGTTGCTGAAATGACCATTACCATTGAAAATTCACAAAGAATAATTATTGAGCACACAATAGTAAGTCCAATGTATAGTGGTAAGGGATTAGGAAAACTTCTAGTAGCTAAAGCTGTTGAACTAGCGCGTCAGAATGGACTAAAAATTACTCCTCGTTGCGAGTATGCTAAAAGCGTTTTTGAAAAAACACCTGAGTATAGAGATGTTTCTGAATTATAAATCTTTTAAAATAATACATTGCCAGGGTTTAAGTAAAACTATTTTCCAATCAGAATGAATGGACTCCAATAGTATGGGTGTGAGTACTTCCCTGAACTAATCATCTTCAACTTAGAATCTCTCAGCCATTGCGAGTAAGATTCATTTTTTTTACCTCCAAGCATATTTTCGTAGAAATTTACCATCAAATCTGATGTAGACTGGTCACTAACAGGCCAAAGTGATACTACTATATTTTTTGTTCCCGCATACAGCAGGGCTCGAGTAAGGCCCATAATCCCCTCTCCTCTTTTAATACGACCAAGACCCGTTTCGCAAGCCGACAGCACAGTTAAATTGGCATTTAATTTTAGATTATACATTTCACCTGCATAAAGAATTCCGTCGTTTCCTCCTGATGTGTCCTGGGCAAGGACAATACCAGACAATTCAGGTTTATCGGAATTTACGAAGCCATGTGTAGCAAAATGGAGTATGGAATAAGCAGATAATATACCCGATTTCAAAGTCTTTTCATTAGCATCATCCTTTACGGCTCTCTTGGCAAACTTTTTTTTGTTTTGGAAAGCATTGTATATCAATTCAATTTCAACCTCTGAGCCTGGAAGTGGCGACACGTAATTGCCATTAAGTATGCTGCCACGCACAGAAAGGCTATCTGGCATAGAACTTTTAATTTCTTGTTGCAAGGCTAATGTTTGAATTGTTGCATTATGCTGAGTAGAATCGGTAAATACTGGAGCAAACCCAAACCAACTATCAACGCGTTTTTTTCTTTTAAAATCAGTAGAGGCTGATTGATAAAAAAGAGATGACGAGTAAAAATAGCTTATATTAAATTTTTTGATAAGAAACGGGTAATCACTAAAATCCCCAACGGTTCGGGTTGTACCAATTGTTTTGAAACCTCTTACAGAATCCTGTAAAACAGAATTACCGTGTATTCCATATTTACTATTAATAGGCAAACTTTCGAAAGGGACAAATGCCAACTCGCCATCGGGGATAATAATTAGGTTACTTAATTTCTTGTAAATAAATGTGCTATCAGGGAAAAGATTTTTATAAAGGAACTCGCCGCATGACTGAATTCTATTGGCAAAATTAGGATTGCCTGTAATTGCCTCTCTGTAAACCTGAATGGAATCGAGCAAATTATCAATTCCATCAACCATCCAAACATCAACTTGCTTTTTTGTTAGACTTATTATGTAGAGGTTTGTATTTCCCACAAAATAACTACGCAGTGCAGTATTGTTGTCCAATACGCTTTGTATTTCCGATAATTTTGACTGTAAATTCGAATACTTAAGGTCAAAATATTTTGGGTAATGAAGTTTAATATCAGAGATTTGCTTATTGTATTGCCTATTTAAATCGAATAAAGCATTCTGAAATTGAGCCACCTCTGTACTATCGGCCTGAGCAATCTTTAACTCATACAAAGCAATTTGTTCCTGTAAATTACTTAAAGTAGATTGAACTGTATCGGGTATTTCCGAAAACCTTACATTTTCTGCATTTACAATAGATTCAAGTAGTACCAAACTCTTATTTTGCTCAACAAAATAGAACAGATACTGCTTAAACATATCATTGTCAGCATCATTTAACTTGATTAATTTGTAGGTTAAGCGTAATGCATCATTGTAAATCTCATTGGCAAGTTCTCCTAGAGTAATTTTATCTACTTGTTTTTCAATTTTTATTCTTTTTTGGTTTATAACTGAATCGCAAAGAATAAAGTTGTGCAAGGATAATTTATACAAATCAACTTTATTTAAAATCTTACCGTCAATTTCGATGCTGCTCTGTCTAATACTATCAGCCAAAAATTCAAAAGCAGTAGCTTTGAGCAACAATGAATAAGTTAGCGTGTAATAGTCGGTATACCCCTTCAACGATGGGCTAGTTGTAACATTCAATGTATCGTTAAAATTTACCACATTCGACACAACTGCCTTTTGTCCATATTTAAGAGCTTGCAGATACTCCTTATTTTCAAAGGCAACAAAGCCAATATTGAAGTACGAAAGGCAAACTTGGGAACTCTTGAAACCCAGAAATTTCCTTTTAATATCAATTGACCTTTTGAAATTAACTATTGCATTATCGAGGTCACCATTTTTATAGTATAATACAGCTATATTGTTATATATTTTTGCCACATATTCACTGTTGTCGCCATAAATAGAATTACTAATAACTAATGCCTTCTGGAAACAAGTTAGCGCTTTGTCGAGTTGGTTTAACTCGTCGTACACCGAACCAATATTAAGATAGCCCATAGCTACGTACTCATGATTTTCACCTAATATTTCAGTATTAATATTAACATCTTTATTAAAATACTCCAGTGCTTTTGGGTAATCCTGTTTGTTCAAGTATACAGAGCCAATATTATTATAACATTCGGCTATAGAAGGGTGTCTTTCTCCCAATATTTCGTGTCTAATACTTAATGCTTTATTGTGATATTCGAGAGCTAAATCATAGTCTCCTTTTGCGTTATAAACAGTGCCTATATTACTATAGCTATTTGCAACATCCAAATCCTTATCACCTAGAAATTTCTTTTTAATTTCTGAAGATTTTATAAGGTACTCCAATGCCTTTTCCAAATCAGACAAATGATCGTAAATCAAACCTATATCATTGTAACTCCAAGCAATAGATAAATGATCTTCGCCCAGAATTTCCCTTCTTATGCTTAATGCTTTTTCTTGAAATTCTAAAGCTTCAGCATAGCGCGATTGTCTTTTAAAAATTGCCCCAATTGCTGAGTATAAAGTTGCAATATCGATACATTTTTCACCAACTATTTCTTTTAATATTTCAACAGCCTTATTGTTGTACAAAAGAGCTTTTTCAAAATCGCATAAATCATAATAAACAACTCCTATCGAACTATAACTTTGCGCTACGTCATACGATTTTTCACCTAAAACTTTTTTCCGAATATCTAATGCCCATAGCATTAATTCCAAGGCCTTATTTAAATCAGATTTATTTCTATACGTATACCCAATGTTTGAAATGCTATGTGCTACCAATGCATTTTCTTCCCCAAGTATATTTCTTCGAATTTCAAGTGATTTATTTAAATTTTCCAACGCTTTATCGTAGTCCGATTTACTATCGTAAATCAAACCAATGCCCATATAGCAATTCGCTACTTCTAAATTGTTTTCGCCATATAATTCAATTCTTTTCTTCAACGACTTATTATAGTAATTAAGCGAGTTATCGAACTGGGAGTTTAAATAATAGTATAATCCTTGGTCATAGTCCAGACTAGCCATGTGTTTGGAAAAATTAACTTTATTCTCTTTAATTACTATCTCAGCGCTATCAATTAGTTCAAACACCTTATTTTTATTGTATTTTCTGGCATAAACTTGAATTTTTATGTCAAGATTATCTAAATATTTATCCCACTGCTTTAACTCATAGAATACTGATGATGAAAAGTTGGTGTAAGAGATAATACTGTCAAGTTTATTGAAGTGTCTTTCATCTAAGAGGTTCTTAGCTTTAGCGTAACACATTAATGCATTTTCGACTTGCGAATTATTCTGAGTAAAAACAGGCAAGTTGAAGCATAGCATTGCTACTATCATTGACGAAATGAAACTTTTTCTTCTCATCTTTTAGCCTTTTAAGTTTAACACTAAGAGTGTTTTATATAAATATAATTCGTTTTAACCTATAAGTCAACAAAGTGATTTAATTAATCGGATGTTAGTTTATTAGAAATCCGTATAATATTGCTCTAATTATTACGCAATGTTTTAACAACACATAATTCTTTTTTCTAAAATTAATTCTATTTGTAATCAATTTTTCCATATTTTATTATATTGAGTTCTTTATTTGTAATTTGTAATT
>CAZTVB010000047.1:0-10883 GCA_964616315.1 uncultured Rikenellaceae bacterium | reverse complement strand
GTTATAGTCCTTCTTAGAATTGCAGATTGGTCGTTTATGGTATCGTTATACTCAGTTGTTTTTTCCCACTTTGAGTTTGTGGCGATTGTTATTTTCTCTCCTTTAAACTCAACTTTTAAATTCTTATTGCCAATAGCAATAATTTTAAGTTCGCCATACGATAAGGGTAGTATGCTTACTCCCACTAGCAAAGAGGATACACCACTACCCGCTGCACCTTTTAGTATTCTTCCAGTACCTAAGACTAAGATTACAGTGTCGGGGTTGAATGATAGGCTCCTATATGACTCTACTGAACCGTTTTCATTATTGTAACGATAAGTTGGCGAGTCAATTCTTCTTCCCGAAGGGAATGAGCCGCTTATTACCTTTGCTTCCGATGTTTGGTAGTACTCAACAAAGGCAAAGCCCTTGTTGAGATTAAATTCCTGAGTTGCACTTTTTTTTGAACTACAACTTGAAAGGAGAATTACTAATCCAAGTGCTGAAAGTGCAGTTTTCATTGATGTTGGAATTAAGATGTTTTGCTTTTTTCGCCCTTTATACCCATTTTATTTGCGGTTCGCTCAGGGATGTAAATAATCAACTTTTGACCTACCCTTATCAGGTTCCGACGGATATTATTCCATGAGCGAAGTTGCCCAACGGAAACGCCATGGTGCTCAGCAATCTTACCCAGAACATCCCCCTCCTTTACTCTGTAAACATAACGGGTTGACCCAGGAGGTACATCGTACTGGTACGATGCGTTGAAGCGTGAAGGTGTAATTGCGTTTTTTGGATTGAAGAAAACGCTATCCTTGTAGGCAAATATCTCCTTTTCTTTATCAATAAAATCGCCAACAGCATCTAGTGGAAGTCTTAAAATGAATGACCTATCCTTTGCTGGGATAATATCCATTTTATACTGAGGGTTCAAATCGCGAAGTAAGTTTATTGGCAGGTCAAGAACCTCTGCTATCTGTTGCAAATGCAACATATCCTTAACCATTAATGTGTCCGTTGTTGGTGGAATGTTTATGGGTTGAGGTTTAATGTTATGGTCGCGATGATAATAATAGGTATAGTTTGCCGCTATAAAGGCAGGAACATAGCCGCGTGTTTCGCGGGGTAGGTAGTAGTAAATATCCCAGTAGTTACGTTTACCGCCAGAGCGACGAATCGCTTTGTTAACGTTTCCTGGGCCACAGTTGTAGGCTGCAATAACCAACGTCCAATCCTTGTAGATTGAGTATAAATCCTTAAGGAATCGAGCGGCTGCATGGCTTGCTGCAATTGGGTCGCGGCGCTCATCCACATAGGAATTAACAGTAAGATTGTACATTCTGCCTGTTCCATACATAAATTGCCAAAGACCGGTAGCCCCTGCTCTAGATACTGCTCTTGGGTTTAGAGCCGATTCAATGATTGGTAAGAATCTTAATTCTTGTGGGAGTTGGTATTGGTCAAGGATTTCTTCGAATATAGGGAAATAGTAGTCTGTTAAGCCAAGCATTACTTCAACTTGGCCTTTTTTCCTTTGTGTATATACGTTGATAAAGTTTTTAACTATATGATTGTAGGGTAGTTCAATTAAAGAGTTGATGCCTTGTAACCTTTTTATATAAAAAGAATCAGGGTAGTCGGCTAAACCAATACTGTCGCTCTCAATGCCTGTTACTAAGTTGTTGGAGTCTATTGATTGTTGGACATACCAAAGATTTAATAGGCTATCGAGGTTGCCATTAATTTCTTCGTCTAAAATTGTATCAATTTGTATTGTGTCCGCTGCGTTTTGAGTGTTGTTTTGTGCCTTAACACCAACAAAAGTAATCATCAGCAAGCATACAATAAATAAATTCCTCATAGGTTAAGGTTTTCAGTTGGTTAAATTTCTAATCAACAAATATAGTATGGTTGTTTTAATAAAAGCAAATAAAACCCTTAATATTCCACTAAATTAAAAGGTGAGTTTGCAGGATAGCCCGAAAATAGGGGCACTTGAACCATTTATGGCTGCTTCAGCATTTACAACGGCAGGTTCCACCCTAATGCCTAAATCGTCATCTACATTCCAATCGTAAAGGTGGGCGTCCACGTTGGCATCGAGAATGTTTAGTATGTAAACCGCCGAAAAACCTAAAATGGCCATATCGCGATTACGACGGTAGGCGTTCATGTAATACCTTAGTTCATCGGCAGTTCGTTGTCCGTTGAATTCATCAACGGTATTGGGGTTGTCGTCAATTTTGTACTTCAGTGCGGTTTTGAAGCGGGTGTAGCCTCTATTGTTCCAGTCGGCAATAAAATAAAAGGTGGATAATCCTCCGTAAATAATTGGTACTTTCCAGTACTTTTTGTTATAAACTTGGCCTAAGCCTGGAACAAGAGTCGAGAATATTGTTGCTGCTGCAGGGGAGTGCTTCTTGTCATTATAACAGTAAACAGCATCAACCACACTGGCAAGGTAAAAAGCACCAGCCGCTGCATAGTAAAGGTTGCGAGTGTTCCGTTGTTCTATTACTCGTTGTTTTAGGTACTCCTTATCGGGCGATAATTCCGATGCCATATTGTAAACCCTTAGCCTATGTTGGTAGTTCTGGTTAGCATTAATACCTAAATAGAGCATGCTACCCATGCCTCCGTAGAATACAGGTATTTTCCAGTAGTCCTTGTTTACAATCTGTCCGTAGCCTGGGGCTATGTGGGAAACAAGCCAAATTCGGGCAGTGAAATCCTTTGGCGGAACTTTACTTTTTTCAACAACTTGTGAGAATGTTGTACTAGTAAAGCTGAGTAGAAAAATCAGAATGGCCGACAATCTTTTTATGGAATGTCGGCCTATAATATTTATAAAAGCTGTAGTCTTCAAATCCTTGGGGCTTTTAGTGCTTTGGGATTAGAGTTTACTCCTCAATTCTAATAAACTTTTCAAGAATAACATCTAGCTCCGCGGAATTATTGTACGATATAACAATTTTTCCATCGCCTTTTCCGCCAGGTTTAACATCGGCGCGCAAGCCTAACTTGTTGGTAAGATGCTCACGAAGCACTACTTCCGATTCGGCTAGGTTA
Organism: uncultured Rikenellaceae bacterium; assembly: GCA_964616315.1. GTDB lineage: Bacteria > Bacteroidota > Bacteroidia > Bacteroidales > Tenuifilaceae > SB25. The sequence goes on along the minus strand of CAZTVB010000047.1, from coordinate 7,829 downwards.
GCGCTTGGTTTTGCTTTGGACTCTTTTTGTGGCTTGTGGTTCTGAGAGTCTCTAACCAACTCTTCAACCCTTCGAACAGAAAGATCTTCGTTTATTATCTTGTTGTAGATATCAAGTTGAAGTTTAACGTCGTCAACATTTACAAGCGCTCTTGCATGACCCATGGAGATTTTGAACTCACTAATGCCAATTTGAATTTCGGCAGGTAATCTTAGCAAACGCAAGTAGTTTGTTACGGTTGCTCTTTTCTTTCCAACCCTGTCGGCAAGAGTTTCCTGTGTTAGCGAGCACTCGTCAATTAAACGTTGGTAGCTAATGGCAACCTCAATGGCGTTAAGGTCTTCGCGTTGAATGTTTTCAACCAGCGCCATTTCAAGCATACCTTGGTCGTCGGCGGTGCGGGTAAATGCAGGAATCGTTTTAAGTCCTGCAAGTTTTACAGCCCTTAACCTGCGTTCTCCAGAGATAAGTTGATACCTTCCGTTAATTGCGCGAACAGTAATGGGTTGTATCACCCCCAGTTTTAGTATTGAGTCCGATAATTCCTTTAGCGCAGTTTCATCGAAATTGGTGCGTGGTTGGTACGGGTTGATGTCAATTTTCTCAACATCAATCTCGTTAACTAACTCCTTAACAACGTGCTTAACGGTTTCCTCATTGCCACTTCTGGTAGAGTCAGTTGATGCATCCTCTATAAGTGCTCCTAATCCCCTTCCTAAAGCCATTTTTTTTGACATATCTAAATTCTCCTGCCTTATGTATTATTGCTGTTCAGCTACCTTGTAATCGATGCTGGTCATATTGTTCTTTTGCAGTAGCTCGCGAGCTAAGTTAATATAGTTAGCAGAGCCGGTTGATGCTGCATCGTATAGAATTACAGGCTTGCCGTAACTTGGCGCTTCACTTAACTTGATGTTACGTTGAATAATGGTTTCAAAAACCATTTGCTGGAAGTGTTTCTTAACCTCTTCAACAACTTGGTTCGATAGGCGTAAGCGAGCATCGTACATGGTAAGTAGGAAGCCCTCAATTTGTAACTCTGGGTTTAAGCGGGTTTGAATAATTTTGATTGTATTCAAAAGTTTTCCAAGCCCTTCTAGCGCAAAGTACTCGCACTGTACGGGAATAATTACAGAATCGGCCGCGCTAAGTGCGTTAACTGTGATAAGTCCAAGAGATGGAGAGCAGTCGATAAGTACAAAATCGTAATCGTCCTTTACCTTCTCAATAACACCTTTAAGAATTTTTTCACGGTTAGGCATGTTGAGCATTTCAATCTCAGCACCTACAAGGTCTATATGTGAGGGAATTAAATCCAATCCCTTAATTTCGCTATTTAAAATGATGTCTTTGGGGTTAACTTCGTCAACCATACATTCGTAAATGCTGGTTTTAATGTTTCTTAAGTCGAAACCAGTTCCTGAAGTGGCGTTAGCCTGGGGGTCAGCATCTATAAGCAGAACTTTTTTCTCAAGAACCGCTAAGCTAGCTGCAAGATTGATGGCCGAGGTGGTTTTACCTACTCCGCCTTTTTGGTTTGCTAATGCAATTACTTTTGCCATTTTCTATGGTTTTTAAACAGGGGTCAAAAATACACATCCTAAATTTACCAATCAAAGCTCCAAACGTTTTGAATATGAACAAAAATTGGCTTGTTACTAACAGGTTATTAACAATTCGTTTAAACCCTCAGCATCCGCAAAAATAGAAAATCTTTTTGAATATCCTTGGGTAAATTTTACACACAAACGTCTATTTAATTCAATGTATTATATTTGCACCCATAAACTCGATGCATAAATTTTAAGTTATTGAAAAATAGTTGGTTTATAGTGGTCAATCCCCGTGCAGGTGGTGGCAAGGGAAAGGTTGATTGGCCTACAATTGAAGCATTGCTCAAGGCCTATGAGGTTGAGTTCGACTATGCTTTTACCGAGCATAAGCATCATGCTGTAGAGATTGCCGTAAAGGCTATTAATAATGGCTATAAGAAGATTATTGCCGTTGGGGGCGATGGTACACTTAACGAGGTTGTTAATGGGATTTTCATTCAGAAGAAGTTCTCTCCGCTGGAGATTGTTGTAGGAGTAATTGCCGTTGGTACGGGTAACGACTGGTTTAGGATGTACGATATTCCTCTTGGTTACGAGGAATGCGTTAAGGCAATAAAGGCTGAATATGTGTTTAAGCAGGATGTGGGTAAGGTTGAGTACTGGGAATCGATGGTGCAGCACAGCCGATATTTTGTTAATGCTGCAGGTATTGGATTCGATGCCGAAGTGGCACAACGTACCAATCGGCTTAAGGATTTGGGTAGGAGAGGTGCTGTACTTTATATGCTAAGCTTGCTTAAGGCACTACTGGGCTATCATCATTCAAAGGTTAATGTCTCGGTAGATGGAGCCAATGTTCAAGAGAATGCATTTAGCTTAACTTTGGGAATAGGAAGGTTTAATGGTGCAGGAATGATGCAAGTTCCCAATGCAGTAGCCAACGATGGCTTGTACGATATCACACTAATTAAAAAGATTAGCAAACTAGGCGTTATCAAGAATATTCATAGGCTTTACAATGGCTCAATACTGAATCATCCAAAAATATCGAGTTACCGAGGCTCTGTTATCGAAATAAAGAGTGAACCTCCCATTAAACTTGAGGCCGATGGGGAATCGCTGGGCGAATCGCCATTCCGTTTTACAATTTTGCCCGAGGCTATTAATGTGGTTGTAAGCGAGGGATTTATTTCCCAGTTTAAATCAAACTCAGATATTTACTCGGCAAGCGCCGTATAGGAAAATGTTGTTTATTTAGGTTGACAATATTTTGCTGATTTGTGTGTTTTAGTATTGTTAGCCCATTTTTTATTTTTGCAATAAGATTATTTCCAATGCTGAGACGATTCCTTGTAATATCAATATTTCTCGGACTAACCGCAACATCTTTATTAGCACAGGTTAGTGGGCGTGGTACCTATCAGTTTTTGGGGTTGCCAACCTCGGCTCGCGCAACTGCACTGGGCGGGAAGGTTGTAGCATTGGATGAGTCAGATTTATCGTTAGTGGCTCAAAACCCATCATTACTCGATTCGAGCATGCATAATGGCTTAACCCTATCATACGTTAATTACTATTCTGATATTAGTTATGGAACCTTTTCGTACGCTAGGAATTATGGCAAGCTAGGAACATTCGCTCTTGGTGGGCAAAGGATTGGCTACGGGTCGTTCCCTAGAGCCGATGAGACAGGAGTTCAGAGTGGAACATTTACGGCTTCGGAAATGGCATTTAGTCTTTCGTATTCCAGAATTATTGATACCTGCTTTAGCGTTGGCATTAGCTTTAAGCCAATTTATTCTCACTTGGAGAGTTACACCTCTTGGGGTATTGCTTTCGATTTTGCGGGCAGCTACCGTTCCGATAATGGTCTGTTCTCAGCAGGGTTGATATTTAAGAATGTTGGTTCAATGATTAAATCGTATACTCCAGGAACACGAGCCTTTGCCGTTTGAAATTATTGCAGGTGTTAGTAAGAAGTTAGCTCACGCTCCATTCCGATTTGTGATTACGTTCCAGCAGTTGCAGAATATGAGCCTTTACTATAAAACGGATGATTTTACAGAGGAGTCAGTGTTTGACGAATCCGAAAAGAAATCCGATGGAGCTATGGAGAAGATTGGGAAAGAAATTATTAGCCACGTAATTTTAGGTGCAGAATTTGTTCCAATTCGTAATTTCTATTTGCGTTTTGGGTATAATTATCAACGCAGGAATGAACTTAAAATTCAGGAAAAGGCTTCTGCTGTTGGTTTTAGCTGGGGTGTGGGGGTTAAAATATCAAAATTCCATATTAGTTTTAGTAGGGCAACACTTCATCTTGTTGGAGCTTCTACTCATTTTGCGATATCTACTGACCTCGATAACTTTTTTAAAAAATACTAAGTTGATTTTTTGAATTACCAATATTTATAGTCGAATTCGATTTATCCAAAACTTCCCTTTACTGTTTAATCCTTTTATGGTACTTTTGCATTGCAAAAATAAAGTAAATGGATAAGACTATTGTTATAGCTATTGATGGATTCTCATCGTGCGGTAAAAGCACATTCGCAAAGCAAATTGCAAAAAAACTCAACTATCTTTTTATTGATAGTGGTGCAATGTATAGGGCGGTTACCCTAGCATTTATTCAGCATAATATAGTTGATGACGGCAAGGTGAGTTCTGAGAAATATCTCAATACACTTTCGAAAATAGATGTTGGATTCGCTTTTAACGAGGCTAAAGGACTTTTTGAGGTAACCCTAGACGGTGTAGTTGTTGAGAACGAAATCAGAAAACCTGAAGTGGCAAACCTTGTTAGTGTTGTTGCAGCAATTCCTGAGGTACGCGAACGTATGGTTGAACTACAAAGGAAGCTTGGCGAGAAAAAAGGTATAGTAATGGACGGCCGCGATATAGGAACCGTGGTTTTCCCAAATGCAGAGCTGAAAATATTTATGACGGCCGACCCAGTTATACGAGCAGAACGTCGCCTAAAAGAACTCCTCGAAAAGGGCATTAACATAACGATTGAGGAGGTTTTAGCGAATATTAAGGAGCGCGACCATTTAGACCAAACCCGCAATGTGTCTCCATTACAAAAGGCTCACGATGCAATTGTTTTGGACAATAGCCATATGACAGTTGAGGAGCAAATGAATTGGGTGGAAAATTTGGTGAAGGAACGAATAGGTAAGGCCTAAGCCAAGAATGATATGCTAAAAAAGGCTTTTAAGAAGGTTCTCCGTTTTGTTGAGATTCAGAAAAGAGAGTTACGAACGATGTCTCTTTTGGATAGACTCGAAAAATCAACCGACAAGGATTTGTCAAGGTTTGCTGAAGTAGTAAAACAAGTTAAGCGAAATACTTTTACGGAGCAGGAGTTATCGGCCTATAGAATAGTCGATAAAAAACGACTACAACTACTAAATTCCGATGAAAGTATTGTTGTTCAGGATTTTGGTGCAGGTAATCCAGATTCGATAAGAACAAAAGAGCAAAGTATAGATGGCGTGAGTGGAGCTGATTCTGTTTCGTCTATATGTAAGAATGCTTCAACTCCAGAAAATCTTGGACGATTACTATTTAAACTGATAGCCGAGTTTAAGCCAAAATGTTGCTTAGAGCTGGGTACTAGTCTGGGCATTTCGGCATCGTATCAGGTTTTAGCGCTAAAAAGTAATGGACATGGACAATTTGTAACTATTGAGGGTTCGCAGAGCATTGCCAAAATCGCATTGCAAACCCTAGAGGAACTAGCATACTCCAATTTTGCCGTTCATGTAGGAAAATTTAAAGATGTTTTACCCACTATTTTACCCTCCATGGGTACAGTTGATTTTGTCTTTATTGATGGACATCACGATAGATTTGCTACCAAGGAATATTTCGAAACAATTTTTCCTTATTTGTCCGAGAAATCAATTGTGATTTTCGATGATATTGATTGGTCAACGGGTATGGGTGAGTTTTGGGACGAAATGAATCACGATTCAAGGGTTAAGTTTTCGTTTGATTTATTTAGATGGGGAGTTTGTTTTATCGACAAACAAAAAACAGAGTCTAAACCCCAATCATATAAAATAGTTGTTTAAAACTTTCCTGCTATCAAATTGTTATCATCGCTGAAATGCAAATGGAATGAAAAAAACCGATTTCATAGTTTCAAAAATGGACTGTCCTTGCGAAGAGCAGATGATCAGGATGGCTCTAGATGGTATTGAGGGAATAGCGAAACTAGAATTTGATATACCTAACCGCAAACTCGCAGTTTATCACACAGCAGAGGACTCATCTATTGAAACCAAACTTAAGGCGCTCAATTTGGGCGCTAAGTTTATTTCAACAGTTGAATCGGATGCCAGAGAAATATCCGATGAAGACAATCAACGAAAAATTCTTTGGATTGTGTTGGCAATAAACTTTGGATTTTTCCTGCTTGAGTTGATTTATGGGATTATTGCTAAATCAGTTGGATTGCTTGGTGATAGTATAGATATGCTTGCCGATTCTTTTGTGTATGGACTTAGTCTTGTTGCAGTTGCAGGAACAGTTGCCTTAAAGAAACGGGTTGCTGGTATTGCAGGGTACTTCCAGTTAGCTTTGGCAATAATAGGTTTTGCAGAGGTTGTTCGGCGATTCTTGGGAGTTGAGCAGATGCCAAATTTTTCAACAATGATTGTAATTTCATCGATGGCTCTTGTTGGTAACGCTTTAAGTCTTTACTTTTTGCAGAAAGCAAGAAGTAACGAGGTGCATATTAAGGCCAGTATGATATTTACATCTAACGATATTATCGTAAATTTAGGTGTTATAATAGCGGGGCTACTTGTGAGTTGGCTAAATACAAATATTCCAGACCTCATTATTGGGGCTGTAGCATTTGGTTTTGTGTTGGTTGGTTCATTCAGAATTCTTAAATTGTCCAAATAACGATGAGGATTGAAATAGATAATCGTTCAGGGTTTTGCTTTGGTGTAGTTAAGGCAATACAAGCGGCAGAAAAAAACATTGATGGAAGTGATGAGTTGTACTGCCTAGGCGATATTGTGCATAATGAGCAGGAAGTTTCAAGACTTGAGAAATTGGGGCTTAAAGTTATATCGCACAATCAAATCAACAATTTAAAAGGGAAACGAGTACTTATTAGAGCTCACGGTGAACCACCTTCAACTTACAGCAATGCAAAAGAGAATGGCATTGAGATAATTGATGCAACTTGTCCCGTGGTGCTTAAACTGCAAGAAAGAGTCCAAAAGGCCTGGCAGGAAATGAAAGCCGTTAATGGAACCGTTATTATCTACGGAAAAAAGGGACACGCCGAGGTTGTAGGACTTGTTGGTAGAACCAATGGTGAGGCCATTGTTGTAGAAAATGTTGACGATTTAAATGGGCTAAATTTTTTCACACCAATTGTTATATTTTCCCAAACCACAAAGGAACCGGAGGTTTTTGCAAAAATTATTGACGAAATAAAATCCCGAATGGGTCATAACTTTACAAATGCCGAAGTGCCGCTAAAGGTTAACAATACCATTTGCGGACAGGTGGCCAACCGTAAAAAGGAACTGGCTGATTTCTCTACTAGGCATGATGTTATAGTTTTTGTAAGTGGGGTAAAAAGTTCCAACGGCAAAATGCTTTTCGATGCCTGTAGACAGGCTAACCCAAAATCTTACTTTGTTTCATCGCCCGAGGAGTTGAGCCCAGAATGGTTTATTGGCGCCGAAAGTGTTGGGATTGGGGGAGCAACATCAACACCTCAATGGTTAATGGAGAGTGTGGCAAAAAGGATTGATGCATTAGATATGAGCAAAAAGTAAGTAAATTGCCTAAGTAAAAACAAGTAAATAGAATATAGCCGTATGAGCAACTTTAACATTACCGAAATAGCTAGCGCATTTGTTGTACTATTTGCAATTATTGATATTTTGGGAGCAATTCCTGTTCTTTTAAGTTTGAAAAGCAAGCAACACCATTTCGATGCTGGCAAAGCTTGTCTGGTTTCATTTCTAATGTTCATTCTATTCTTCTTTGCAGGGCGGAGTTTACTAAGCCTTTTCAATATCGATGTGGCCTCATTCGCATTGGCAGGTTCATTTGTTATCTTTGTGCTGGCTTTAGAAATGATTCTGGGTATCGATATCATTAAAAATGAAGGGAATAACCCAACGGCAACTATCGTCCCTATTGCCTTTCCATTAATTGCTGGCCCTGGTGCTTTAACAACATTCCTGTCGCTACGGGCGGAGTACCATATGGTTAACAACATTACAGGGCTATTGCTGAACC
>CAZTVB010000046.1:0-11002 GCA_964616315.1 uncultured Rikenellaceae bacterium | reverse complement strand
GGCTTGCCTATTTTAACCCTTATGGTTTTATTTCGTTTGTTAAATAGTTCATGAGGCAATAGAACTAATTCCAAGGTTTTACTTATTCCAAAAGTTTTTCGGGCGATGTATATAAAATAAAAAAGAAGTGAATTTCGCCCGTAGAAATAAAATGGAACAACGTTACGCTGATTCGCAACCGCTTTCTTAATAAACGCTTTTTGCCAGTCTCTATCCTCAACTTTTCCTTTTTTAATCCTCGAAACAAGGCCAGCGGGGAAATGAGTTATGGGGATATCAGAATTAAATACTCTATCCAGCTCTAAAACATACTCTCTTGAATTAGTTCCAAATACATTTACAGCCGCAATATTCCCTTTTAAATGGGGTATAAGCATAAATACGTTGTTGCCGATAGCCTTAAAATCACCGTATTTGTTAGCAACTGTACTTGTTAGAATTAAGCCATCAACAAATCCAAAGGGATGGTTTGCCACAAAAAAGCACCTGCCGTTATCGGGCAAATTCTCAATACCTTCAATTTCTACCTTTATATTTAGCTCCTTAACTATTTTTGCTAAAAACCTTACCCCCTCATATTTAGAATATTTGGCAAGAATAAAATTCAACTCATCTTGCCGAATAATTATTTTTATCCAATTAACAAAAAAACAGGGCAACTTCTTCAAGAACTTTGAACTGCTCTCCTTAATTTGCTTGTTAATATTAATGTATTCCATAACCATAATCCTTTATTAATTCATCATATACTTGTCAATTGCCTCCCTTGCAGCCATTTCGCCTAATTTTATTAGTTCATCGGCTTTGTGAAAATCGAAGGTATCTCCTGTGTCGCAAGGAATATTAATGAGAATATCGGGTTTGTGTATCTCAATATTTTGTTTTGCTATTTTATGAATCATGGCCGATGTGGTAGCTGATAAAAGAGATAGATACCCTAAACTTCGTTTATCGCCAGTAATAATTAGCTTAGAAATGGTATTCAATAAACTATCCAGCTTACTAGGGTTCTGATTTTTACTTAACGAAGTTGATATTTCAAGTTCATTTCTTTTATCCCCGTATAAATTAACAACCACAAGAATATCGTTGCCATTACGGACTACATGCTCAATGGGAATAGGGCTTAGAACACCACCATCGAGTAGGATTGTATCGTTATATTTAGCAGGTGTAATAATAGTTGGAATGGCTATCGATGCGCGAATAGCCGCATAAAAGCTACCTGAACGGAATGCGACCTCTTCTTCATTCAAAATATCTGTTGCAACAGCAACAAACGGAATGTTCATTTTTTCAATATTCATATCAGGAATAAATGTTTTCATTTTTTCAAAAACTTTATCCCCCTTAAGTAATCCACTGGTTGTAAGTGTAAAGTCCATAAGTCCCCAAATGGCTTTTCGGTTTAATGTTTTTGCCCAAGTAGTATATTCCGGGAGTTTGCCAATGGCATAAAGACCACCAATAACAGCACCAATTGAAGACCCTGAAACAGATGATATTTGAAAACCCTGTTTACTTAACTCATTAATAACCCCGATATGGGCAAGCCCCCTTGAGCCTCCGCTCGATAATACCAATGCTACTGATTTTTTCATGATTTATATTTTTATTTCAAGTGAAAACATTTCAGGATATTTTGCTGATACATCAGAATATAATACAGCAACTTCTTGTCTAACTGACACAATACTATTTAAGTTATCGATTACTCCTTTAATTCCGATTTCTTTTCTCTTGTAATCAATAAAGCCAACTACAATGGGAACATTTGCTCGTACAGCCATATAGTAATACCCTTTTTTCCATCGTATTGTTTTTGCCAATTGCCCTTCCGGAGATAATACGATATGAAGTTCCTGACTAATATTAATTAATTCAACAACATAATCAATGTACTCCTTGGTTTTACTCACGGGTATTGAACCATAAAACTTAAAGAAATAGTTTAATGGGAATTTGAAAAATTCTTTTTTTGATAGAAATTTGTAATTTATACCTAACTGCATTAAATATAGTTTTCCATACAATCCATCCCAGTAGCTTGTGTGTGGGGCAAATATTATTATAGATTTCTTTATGTTTGGAAACTCGCCTTTTATTTTCCATCCCAGCAGGTTAACTAAAATATATCTGTAAATTGTTGTCATACAGGAGTATTTATTTGTTTAAAAATTTTAAAAGGGAGAGTTGGGTTCTTTTGCCATTACATGTATTATTATCCGGTCGGTTAATCTTGGGAAATTCCTATATAACCAAACGGTTAGTTTTCCCTGTAGGGTTAATGTCAAATCTCTCCTTCGGTTTAAAGTTGCTTTCACGATAATTCTCGCCACTTCTTTCGGATGCATCATTTTACTTTCATCTCTTGGAGTTTCATTTTGTGGCACTCCGAGTTTGTTTAAAGCAGCTTTCCTTATGTTGGATGATGTAAAACCCGGATGAACGACCAAAACATTCAATCCTTTCTTGATATTTTCAAGACGTAAGGTGTTAAAAAAGCCATCTATTGCATATTTTGATGCGCAGTAGCCAGTTCTCCCCGGCAAGGGTGTTTGTCCCGAAATGGATGAAATGCCAATTATAGTTCCTTTTTGTTCAAGCAAATATGGTAAAGCAAACTTTGTACAGTAAACAGCGCCATAAAAATTCGTGTCCATTAATTCTTTAATAACACTCAAATCTAAGTCATCAAAACTTGCTCTCATTGAAATACCCGCATTGTTGATAAGTACATCTATTTTTTTATATTTCTCAAGGGTTTTAGTAATTAACATTTTGCAGTCTTCAATATTCCTAACATCCGTTTTTACCGACATTGCATCACCCCCCTGCATTTTTATTTCTTCTTCTATTTTTTTCAACTCATTTTCTTGTCTAGCTGCAAGAACAACTGTTGCTCCGTTATGAGCAAATTCAAAAGCACAAGCTTTTCCTATTCCAGAAGACGCTCCAGTTATAATAACAACTTTACCGTTGAACCTATGTAAGTTACTAGCCATTTTTACAATTGTTTGATATAGCATCTGGTTCGTTTATGCAATCTGTATTCAAACTTATTCCACAGGTTATTAATTTTTACATTATTTTCCATTTCTCGTGTTGACTCGAAGTTGTTAATTCCATTTTTAATGTAAGCACTCATAATATCAGTAAAAATAATTCCATTAACGCCCTTGTTCTGATAGTCCTTTTTTACAGCAATTAGTAATGCTTCAACTGTATTGTTTTTCTTTAAAGCATTCATAATATGGATAAAACCAAATGGGAACAGTTTGCCTTTTGCTTTTTGCTGCGCTTGGGCAAGAGATGGCATGGTAATTCCGAACGCAACTACTTCATTTGTTGAGTTCAGAACAATTGATGTATATTCAGGTTTGAGAAATAATGCAAACTGCTTTTTAAGTGCCATAATTTGCTTTTTTGACAATTGCGAAAATGCATAAATGTCTTTGTATTCATCATTTATGAGTTTGAATATATCATCAGAATATTTTAGAATATCCTTTTTGTTTTTAAGCGAAGCACTATGGAGATTGTATCGTTTTTTTATTAATTCCGCACCTACTACAAATTTTTCGGGTACATACTCGGGAACTTTAATATTATACTCAACCCAATCTACGTCCTTTTTATACCCAAATTCTTCAATTAATTTCGAATAGTACGGAAAATTGTAGTGAGCAAAAGAAGTAGACATTTCATCAAATCCCCCAATTAGAATTCCCGAAGCATCAAAAGAAGAGAATCCGAGAGGGCCATGTAGGTATTCCATATTTTCACTTAATGCCCACTGTCTGGCTGCTTGAAACAATAGCATTAGTACCTTTTTATCATTAACAAAGTCTAGCCAACCAAACCTTGCATATTTTATGTTGTGCTTTTCGTTGTACCTGTCATTTATAATTCCAGCAATTCTTCCAACAATTTCCCCGTTGTCATATGCTAACCAATATTTTGCTCTACAAAACTCAAAAGCAGGATTTTTATCAAAGGATAATGTTAATAGCTCATTTGAATGTATTGCAGGTACATATAACTTATTACCAGAGTACAATCTATCAGGAAACTTGATAAATTCTTTTAGCTCTTTCTTTGTTGATATTGCTTTGATTATTAACCCCATTTCGTCAATCTTATTGGTCTAATATCGTTTTATAGTCAGGTTGCAGTAAAAAATCACTTCATCAGTGCATAAAAAACATATTCAAATTCTCCTGTCAAAAATTTATTGTATGTTGTTGTCCCTTCAGTTGCCGCAAAATTTCTACCCAAATTCTGAAGGAATTTTGGCAGTAGTTTTCTCACTAACTCTTCCCTGTTTGGTGTTGATAATTTTAACGCCTCTAAGACATTCTCTGTAATTACATTATTTTTCAAACGTTTGAAATTCAGGTTTTGAAATTGCCGATTTAGCTTTCTTAAATCATACTGACTTCCAAAATCCGCAAAGAGTAAAACACCCCCAGGTTTTAAAACACGATATACTTCACTTAAGAATAAACCCACATTTGGGTAGCGGTGAGATGACTCAATGTTAATTACCACATCAAAAGCATTGTCTTCAAAATTTAATTTTTGTGAGTCTCCTTGAAAAAATTTAATTTTTTCATCTGAATATTTTTTAACACAAAAAGCTATCGCTTTTTTATTCAAATCAATGCCAATTGCTGAGTTTGGCTTAAAGTGACGATTAATATACGATAAGCCACCACCCCGGCCGCAACCTATTTCTAAAATATCTTTCCCCGAAATATCTGCGCCTGCTGTAACTAAATGGTAAAGTTGTATTGAGTATCTATTCTTTTCATCATTTTCATCAATCGCAATTTTCTGGTTATCTTTCGAGTAACCATAATTCATGAAAATAACCTCAGAGTTTTTATCAACGATACTTACATACCAGTACCAAAACTTAAAAAAAATATTTTTTAGTTTTTCTTTCATTGTAGTATTAATTTTTTTTTGCCAAAATGGCTCCACTTGAATAACCGCCACCAAAAACAGGAATAACAATAGTGTCGTTTTTCATAAATTTACCCCAATTATCAGCTAATACAATCGCTGTACTTGCCGAACCTGTATTTCCAAAACATTCAATATTTGTAAGTATTTGTGATTTTTCTAAATTTAATTTTCTTGCAACATAATCTATAATTCTAGCGTTTGCTTGGTGTGGAATTAAGTAGTTCAATTGGTTGATAGGAATACCGTTTTTGTGTAAAATTTGTTCTGTTTCCTGTATCATATAAGTACAAGCATATTGAAAAACGTCTTTTCCAAAAGGCATTTTTAAACCACCATTACTTGGCTTTAAAAAAATGCCATCAATACTTTTTCCAATTGTGCCTAAGCCAGTGGTATTTATATCAATCACTTCAATATCTTCATCCGAATATCTTTCGTTGGATAAAACTACTGCTGCTGCTCCATCTCCCCATAAAAAGCCCGAATTCATGTCAGAATCATCGCTATATGCACTATTGTTTTCAGAAATTACAACCAGTGCTTTACATGCTTTTCTATTTACAAAATAACAATCAACTATTTCAAGTGCATTTATAAATGAAGAACATGCAGAATCAACAGTAAAACATTTAGCATTAGCAATATTGAATTGATTTTGTACTGCATGAGCCAAAGTACCTACTGTGTCGTAAGGTGTGTAGGTTGCACCAATAATTAAATCAATTTCATTTATTGGAAACGGAAAAATAAGTAAAGCCTTTTTTACGGCTTCAATTGCCATAGTGTTGGTGTTCTCGCTCGGTAGAGTGCGTCTTCTCTGCTTAATTCCACTTTTAGCAATTATTTCCTCATTGGTAATACCATAATTCTCGAAAAAGTAATCGTTTGGTATTACTACATTTGGTAAATAATTCGTCACAAGATTTATTATCATAGCGTATCTCCTTTTTTTGCTAGTTGTTCACTGATTTTTCCATGTCTCATTTCTCTGCTCTGAAAATCAATAATAGCTTTATAAAAATCTTCTTTATCAAAATCAGGCCATAGTGTTTCAGTGAAATACAACTCAGTATAAGCAATTTCCCAAAGTAAAAAGTTACTTAATCGACACTCCCCACTTGTTCTTATAAGTAACTCAGGATTAGGAAAATTAGCAGTGGAAAGGTACTTGCTAAAAAACTCTTCAGAGATATCAATCGATGATAACTCTCCATTTTCAATTTTCTTGCAAATAATTCGTACAGCATTTGTTATATCTTGCTTAGCACCATAACTTAATGCTAAAATAAGAGAGAGCCCTGTGTTATTTGAAGTGGTTTCAATGGCATAATTAACTTTTTTTTGAACCTTAACTGGTAATGAAGTTTTATCGCCAATTGTTATAAAGCGTATATTGTTTTCCTTTAATGTATCAATTTCTGAATTGATGAAAGTGACTAGAAGGGACATTAACGCTTGTATCTCAGGTTTTGGTCGATTCCAGTTCTCAGTCGAAAAGGAATACAGGGTAAGGTAGTTAACGCCTATTTCTACCGCAGCTTTAACAGCTTTTTTAACAGATTGGACTCCTTTTTTATGTCCAATTGTTCTGTCTTTGCCTTTATTTTTTGCCCACCTACCATTCCCATCCATAATGATGGCAACATGGGTAGGTACTTTTTCTTTATTAATCAGGTTTTTGAGCGACATAATTCAGATTCAATCGACATTCGGTTAAGCATTTGTATTCGTAATAATTCGACTTCGAATATAGTTAGGTATTCTTTTCAATATACCGACAAAGACTCTTAAGGTTTAAATCTTCTGAGTGAATATCATCGGGAAAAGTAATGCCAAAAATTTCTTCAAGTTCCATTATAATTTCTACTTGGTCAAGGCTATCGGCTCCAAGGTCTTTAAAACTGGAATCGATTGTAATCTGTGTACTAGAAATTTCTAATTTATCTATTAGTAATTCGATTACTTTTTTTTCTATTTCCTGAGAGTTCATTCTAAAATATGTATTTAATTAATTGTTTTACTGTTTTAATTTCCTTACCGTAAAATCGTCATCTACTAAACCAGTATCGTATTTCACATCCGACATCTGCATTTTGGTTTTGTGATTTTTCTTTAAATCAGTCATTTCAATTTCAGCAGCATTCCAATAGTTGCCAATTTTTTTGAAAGTATATTTGGCTTCTTTTACTTTCGTATTGCCTTTGTCGTAATACTCCATTAATTCAGGGTAATAATCTGTTTTATTTACCTGTACCATTACTTTTGAATAATCCGATTTACCACCGATAGGAGTTAATTCCAATACATATACATTGCCTTCAGTTTTCACTAATTTTGGGGTGTACTTTACGGAGAATAGTACAGATTCCATATCGTCATAAGAAAAATCGGTGCCTGCAAAGTTTTGATTTTTAGCGCTGGTTGCAATTCGTCTTTCTTTGCCAAATGCGGGTAAATACAAATACATTACGTCATCAGGTAGTGACAACACAGCAATGCCTGATTGCGAAGCAGGAGCAGTAAACCGAAATATTCGTTTATCGGTTCCTTTTTGCTGTATGGTTGCTTCGCGAATTTCTTGTTTCCCATTTTTGTCAATAAGAATGATTTTATTCTTTCCAGTCATGTCTTTGGGAGAATACATAACATCGTCCATTTTTTTTAAAATAGCACTTGCATCTTGCGCATTTGCAGAAAATATGCTTCCTGCTACGATTAAAGCGGCTAAAACCACTGTTTGAATTTTCATCATTTTCATCTGTGTTAAGTTTTACTATTAATGATTGTTTGCTACTATTTTACGTTTTCTGTTTGCCAAAATCAATATGATTGGCAATAGGGTTATAGCCCCGATACCGGAGCCGAACATACTTAAGGCAACCAGAATGCCAAAGTTTTGCAACGGAACTATTTGTGAAAATATTAAAACTAAAAATCCGGCTGCAACCGATAATACATTTATAATAATGGCTTTTCCACTACTTAAAATAGTTTTTTCAATTGCTTCTTCAGCATCTCCGGTTTCTTTCAAGTGAAAATTAAAACCTGTAATAATATGAATGGAATAATCTATACCGATACCCAAAGCAATACTACCTACAAGTACTGTGGCTATATCAAGAGGAATGCCTGTTGTGCCCATAAACCCAAATAATATCATAATTGTAGCAATAATTGGAATTGTAGCATAAACCCCTTTTGATATGGACCGCAACATAAGACCCACAAGCAGTAGTACCATTATAATTGCAAGTATCAAGCTGCTATATTGACTTTGAATAAGGCTATTATTTAATTTAACATATACAGATGGCATACCTGTCAACTCAATTTTTATATTCTCACTACTATTTTCCTGAATGAATTTGTCCATTTTTGATGTAAACTCATTGATATTTTTACTGTCAACAGAAGCAAATCTTGATTGGATAATTCCTTTGTCCTTGTCTTCCGACACAAGCTGAGTCATTACGTCCTGACCATCGAGCAGAAACCACAATTGTTCAATTTTAGCTTTATCGTCAGGTATCATTTTGCCTTCGCCCATCGCTTCGTTCATTTGTTCCACAAGGTCGGCTACAGATTGAGCCATATCGATATTCGGGTCATTTTTCATAAAATGCTCCGTTTTTATCATCATTTTCAGAACATCAGGACTTTGTAAATCACCTTCAAACACAACAAATACGGGTAATGACCCTCCGAATTTTTTCTGCATTACATCTTCAGAAATCCTTGTTGGGTTATCCTTCTTAAAGTAATCAGCCATATTTACGCTTGTCTTAATAAAAAACATACCGCCTATGCTCAATAGAAGTAAAATACCCCATGCGGTTAATGAATATTTGGGGTGCTTAAAAAGAAGTGTAACTAATGGTTGAAGTATTTTATGGGTTAATATATTTTCCTTTTCCGGTTGGTCTGTTTCAACTTTTTTGCCATACATTGAAAATGCTGATATAAGAGCAGGAACAAAAAATATGGACAACAGCAAAGCAATTAATGTACCCACTGCCGTAAAAATACCGAAGTCCTTAATCATGGTAAGATATGCGCCAAAAACAAATGATATAAAACCCATAGCTGTTGTAACTGCCGCAAGAATTACCGGAACCATTATATAAGCAAGTGCCTTTATTAATACCTGTTTTCTGTCTTTTCCATGGGTGTGGTTGATACTGTTTAATACATGTATGGCATAGGCACTTCCCACAGCAAGCAGAACAACAGGTATTATGTTTGAAATTATAGTAAGTTCATAACCGGTGACTACCATTATTCCAATAGTCCAAATTACAGCAATACCGGCAGTAAGCAGTGGTAATAAAATACCGCGAAACGACTTGAAACTAAGCAATAAAATAAGTGCAATAATTATAAAAACGATAGGCAAAAGCCAAACAATATCAGCTAAAATTAAATCGCTAATATCGTTCATCATCATCGGCAGACCGCCGAAGTAAAGTGTTTCGGGCAAATTCAGGTTTTTAATCTTACTCTTAATCTCCTTTGCAACAGCTTGTTTATCAGCATCGGGTAGTAATGTAAACATAACAACAGAAGCAGTGCCATCTTCGGATACAATTGCCCCTTTGTACATCTCTTTCGAGAAAACATAGTTTTTCAGGCTGTCTAATTGTGATTGTTTATTGGGTAGGTTGTTCTCATCCACCAATTTTCCGATTTCAATTCCCAACTCAGAACTTTTTATATCCAGTATATTGGTTAAACTCGTAACCGTTGAAACCCCATCAGTATATCTCAGACTATCGGTAATTTGTTTAATATGCTGTAATATTTCAGTTTTAAAAACATTGTCAGATTCCAAAACAATCATCCCCATGTCATTTCCACCAAATTGAGTTCCAATTGTTTTATATAATGAAGCAGTAGGGTCGTCATCGGGCAAAGAGCTCAGAATATCTGAGTTGATAGTCAAAAACTTAGATTGATAACCAAAAAAAATGGTTAATGCCAAAACAACTAAAACTATTAGCCATTTTAGTCTGATTATTGATTTTACAAATCTGTTCATATTTTTATTTGTTATTATCTATACTAATATCGTTTTATAGTCAGTTTTGGTTAAAAAAAATCAGGTGGCTAAACCCTTATTCAATATGTTTATTAACCCATCAAAATAGGGTGAGTATTTCTCGTACTTATTTTGTAGAAAGAATGGTATTTCAAGACCTTTCAAGACCATTAAGAACATATCCAGCAAAACGTCAATTTCTGTAACTAAAGTAAACTCGCCTGTATTAACACCTTGAAGAATGATTTTCCTCAGATTTTCTTTTTCCCACGTATCTAAATCAGTTCTAAGGTCGTCAATAAAGTGGAAGTGCTCAAAAAAATCGGCCCTTATCGTTTCGTGGTAACTTGCTGTTGAATTAAGGATTTCCATTCTTTTTAAAAGATAGCTATGCAGCTTTTGAGAAGCATCCAAATCAGAATTGTTAGTAATAACTCCCAGCTGGCTTTTAAGATTAGTAATTTCCTTTAAAATAACCTCCCTGAATAAATCCTCTTTACTAACGAAATGGTAGTATAAAGAGCCTTTAGCTTTGCGTGCAACCTTTGCGATTTCGTCCATAGAGGTTTTGTGAAACCCGAACCGGCTAAACAGTTGATTTGCAACTCGCAATATTGAATCTTTAGTAGAATCTATGCTCATATTCTAATTGTACTATAATTGTTTTATGGTACAAAGATAAATGAATTTTTTTTATATCAAAATTTATTCAATTTCTTTTAGCATAAATTAACAAATGTATTATTGTAGCAGTAGTGTGGCGGGAAGTTTGTAGCTCTTTTACAAGCCTTTGGGCAGAGCGTAGGCTCGTGGGGGCTTGGAAATGTGCTGCAATGTGGGTTGGGGTTTGACTTTTTTTTGCGGGGAGAAAGAAAAAAACAAAATAAATTCCATCAAATTTGCACTGTCCTGTCAAAAGCTAAATTCTTTCCTATTTTTTATTTTGTCAATATCGTATCAGTCTGTGGTGTCGTCTTTTTACACTTGTTGCCAACG
>CAZTVB010000045.1:0-11148 GCA_964616315.1 uncultured Rikenellaceae bacterium | reverse complement strand
GCATCATAATTATGAGACCCTGAAACAAGTTCAGGGTGACAAAAGAATTGCAATCAATAACTATTTTACCTTTTCCTTGTATAAATACTTGAAGTGATTGAATAATCGTTGGAAAACTGTAAGTTCCTCAGTTGATATTTCGGCAGTGCCACGCAGTTCTCGTTCAAGGTTTAAAACTGTTCCGTACGATGTAACAGCTCCATTGGGTAGTTTTGCCATAGCAGGAAATCCATTCTCATTATATCCCGAAGATATTGACGATAAAACGCCCTCCACCATTCCATACTCAATGTAGGGATACCCATCGAGTTTAATGTTTACACGTTGATTAACCTTAACCTTGCCAGCGCCCTCAAAAAGAACAACCATCCGCACTTGAATTTCGCCCAAATTCTCGGGAATTATGGCAAAAATTGGCTCGCCTGCCTTTACTTCCTGCAAATCGCTCCATACACTCATAAATGATAGTTTCCCCGACGATGGCGCAATCAACAAATAATTCTTTTCCCACGAAGCCAAGATGCTTTTCAACTGGTTGAACGCGTTTACTACATCATCATAAACCTTTTGCTTCTGAGTTTCGAAATCGAGTTTTGTTTCGGCAATGGTTTGCTTCAACTTCTCAATGGAGATTGATGTGTTAGAAATGGTCAACTTGGAACTCTCCAAACTCTGTTGCTTTGCTAGTATTGTGGATTGCGATTTTTCGAAATCGGCTTGAGCAATAACTTTTCCTTGAAGCAAAACCGAATCGCGTTTAAACTGCTTAAAGGTTAAATCGTACTCCTTAAGTAAAAGTTTATACTGTTTATTCAGAAGTTTTAGATGATTGGTGTACCCTTTCAGTTCGCCTTCCAATGCATCAATCTTCTGCACATGGTATTTCTGCTTATGGAATAGAGTATAGTTTGTTAAAGCAGTTGTAAAGTTTGAGTAGTTGCTCTGTACTTCTCCCAACACTAAATTAAGAGCATTGAATCGATTTAGAGAACTCTCATTTAAAATGCTATCAACATTAAAACTCTTAATAATTCTTGATAATTGCACAATATGCTCAAAATTTGCAGAATTCTCAATTACTCCCAAAGTATCGCCTTTGTTAACAAACACGCCATCCTTTGCTGCGTTCAACTGAGGCTTTCCTGTAGTACGAGCCACGACCACCGATGGAGGATTTTCGGCAGTAATCACCGCCGAAGCAGTAATGACATCGGGATACTTAAAGAAAAAACTACCGGTAAAAACAGCACCAATAACTATAAAAATAATTGTAATACCCCAACGGATAATCCACCGGGGAGGGACTCCTAGAATCTCGTTAATTTCTTCGGAACGGATATTTATTTGAGGTTCTTCCATTCTACAATTCAAGTTGATTTTTTACCAATGTATAGTAAGCACCTTTACTAGCAGTTAATTCCTTATGAATACCAACCTCCACAACATTGCCTTTTTCCAGAACAATAATTTGGTCGGCATTCTTCACCGTGCTTAGCCTATGCGCCACAACAACAGCCGTTCTGCCCTTAAAGAACTCCTGAAGATTCTCAAGTATCATTCGCTCATTGCTAGCATCTAACGAGTTGGTGGCCTCATCGAAGAAAATGTACTTAGGATTCTTGTACACCGAACGGGCAATAAGTATTCGTTGCTTCTGTCCTTGACTTAATCCGTGACCCTCGCCTCCAATCTTAGTGTTGAACCCAAGCGGCAACGATGTTATAAAATCGTAGATGTTGGCAATTTTAGCAGCCTTAATCAACTGCTGCTTATCTATACTTTCAACACCAGGCGCAATATTATGGGCAATGGTATCGGAAAAGATAAAACCATCCTGCATAACCACTCCGCACTCCTCGCGCCAATGGCGAATGCTGTATGTGTCGATATTATTCTGTCCTAACAGTATTTCGCCTGAACTTGGAGGATAAAAACCCAGCAATAACTTAACCAACGTTGTTTTTCCACTTCCCGATGTTCCCACAATGGCCGTTTGCTTCCCAACGGGGATTTTTATGTTGATATTATTTAGCACCAACTCGCTATCGGGACCCTCGTAACGAAACGAAAGATTCTCAACGTTTAAATCGGCATCGAAGGGGATATCTGCAACCAGATTATCCTCCAGTTTCTCCTCATCGTCGCGAAGGTGAATCTCGCTTAAACGCTCCAAACTGATTTTAGCATCCTGCATAGCGTTAAAGAAGCTAATAAGCTGCTCAATAGGGCTGTTTAGCTGACCAATAATATACTGCACGGCAAGCATCATACCCAGTGTCATATTACCATCCACCACGCTTTTGGCAGCAAGAATTGTTATAAAGATATTTTTAGTCTCATTCAGAAGAAATGCCCCGCTCTGCTGATACTGGCTTAAAGCCAAGCCTTTTACGCTAACCCTGAATAGTTTTGCCTGAATATTCTCCCACTCCCACCGTTTCTGCTGCTCGCAACCATTCAACTTAATCTCCTGCATTCCTTGTATAAGTTGAATGACATTACTCTGGTTTGCCGACATCTGCGCAAACCTGCGATTATCCAACTCGGCACGTTTTTTCAGGAACAGTACCACCCAAAATGCGTAAAGTGCACTACCTATAAAGAAAACCGCAAAAATCTGGTAGTTATAAACCAGCAGAACAACCCCAAAGATTATTACATTGACAAACGAAAATATAACGTTTAGCGATGTACCAGTAAGAAAACTCTCAATCCGTTTATGGTCGCCAATGCGTTGCATTAAATCGCCAGTCATTTTGGTATCGAAAAAGCGCATTGGTAGGCGCATTAACTTAGCCAAGAAATCGGAGATTAGCGATACGTTTACCCTTGTTCCCAAATGAAGGAGAATCCAACCCCTAATAAATTCAACCGAAACGCGGCTAACCGTTAACACCAATTGAGCAATAAGCACCAAATATATAAAACTGATATTCCTGTTGCCTATACCCTGGTCAACTATACTTTGAGTTAAGAAAGGTAAAAGTAATTGCAGCAAACTACCAAGCAACAAACCAAGGAATAGCTGCACAATTAACCTATGGTAGGGATTTAAGTACTTAAACAAATAGCCAAGGTT
The DNA here is from genome assembly GCA_964616315.1 of uncultured Rikenellaceae bacterium. Lineage (GTDB taxonomy): Bacteria > Bacteroidota > Bacteroidia > Bacteroidales > Tenuifilaceae > SB25. Next base: position 8,069 of record CAZTVB010000045.1, on the reverse strand, counting down.
ACGTTTATTCAACTTTTCATCGGCCGATGAGTAAAAATCGGGCGATGGTTCTAATAGCAATGCCACGCCCTGCTTCTCATCCCCTTCAGTTGTGGATTGCCAGCAGTTCAAAAATTCGTTTACAGGATACTTAATTAAACCCGCAGCAGGGTCGGAAACATGCACAACCTCCTGCCCTTTTTTACCAGTAATTTTATAAACCACCACAAAATGGTTCTGGTTCCAGTGCACAATGGCTGGCAGCAGAGCCTCAGTTTTAAGCTGCTCAAAGCCAATTTTAACACCCATTGTACGGAAACCAATACTCTCCGCCGCACGGCTAATACCTAATAAACTAACTCCCTCGCGGGTAATATGGCTACGGTCGCGCAGGGTATCCAACTTATAGTGCTTTCCATAGTACTTTGCAACTATGCGCAGACAGGTTGGGCCACAATCCATGGCATCGTACTGGGAATAATGGGGGAAAGAAAGCATTTTAGTAATTTTGAAAGGCTAAAGTAACAATTTATATCACTCACCCCAAATTTGTAATTTATAGTTCACAATATCAACTCTTGAGTCAACAAAATTTATCAACAAAAAATTTGTAGATTTACTTACCCTCAACCTCTTTTTGAATAATAGGTAATCGTTTGAAATAAATCAGGGCGGCTAACAGGCAAAAAACACCCGAAGCAACCAGAGTAATTTGCACTCCCGCCCAGGGACTTACTGACCCCAGTAGCAAACTGCCCAGAGGCGTAATTCCCATAAAAGACATTCCATACAGCGCAACAACACGCCCACGCTTATCGTCATCAACAATATGCTGTAGGAGTGTGTTAGTAGCCGCAAATTGGGCTATCATACCAAAGCCTGTAAAGAAAATAAGTATAATTGACAGAATAGGATTGTTTGATAATGAGAATGCAATCAAACCAAAACTTGCAGCAAACGACGTGTAAAGAATTGATTTTGGAATTCCAGAAACCCCTTTCTGAGAGGCGAGGTAAAAGGCACCCAACAAAGCACCTGCTCCCATTGAACCTGTAAGGTAACCTAGCATCTGCGAATCGCCATGCAGAATATCCTTGGCAAAAACAGGTAAAAACACCTGAAATGGAAGACCAAAAAAACCCATTGCCACAACAAAGAGTATCAAGTACCGAATGGGTTTAAAGTTGAATGAGTATTTAAAGCCTTCAACCATTTCAAACATTATAGACCCTCGATGCTTTCCCTTGTTCAAGGGTATAACATTCATTGCCATTAGCGAACCTATGACCGCTAAAAAACTCACTCCATTAATCAAAAAGCAATACCCTTCGCCAAACCAAGCAATCAGGAGTCCGCCAACGGTTGGCCCAACAAAACGGGCAGAATTAATTAACGTTGAATTCAATGCAATGGCATTGGGAAGTAAATCCTTATTGCCAACCATTTCGACAAGAAATGCATGACGGAAAGGTGTATCGAATGCAAGAGACATTCCATTCACAATGGATATGGCGATGATATGCCAAATTTCAATTCTATCAGTAAAGAATAAGAAAGTTAGTAGAAAAGCCATTACCATTGATATGGTTTGCGTAGTAACCAGAACCTTTCGGCGATTAAGTCTATCGGCAAAAACGCCCGCAAAGGGAGTTAAAACTAACGAAGGAATTTGTCCAGCAAACCCAATAACGCCCAAAAGAAAAGGAGAGTCTGTCAATCTATATATAAGCCAACCTAACGCCAAATTCTGAATAAAAGTACCTAATAACGACACAATTTGACCATAGAAGAAAAGCCTAAAATTTGGAGTCTTCAATGCACGGAAAGCAAAACCTACTTTCTGAAAATATGAATTTATATCGAGGTATCGAAACATAACTTCAAAATCACTGCAAAGCTAATGGATTTTTTCGCAAATCCGAAGAATTTATTTAGCAGTTGGAGTAACAGTGCTTCCAAAAGTTTAATGTAAAATGTTTTTTTTAAGGAGTTAGGATTTGTACTTTAAGTAGCAATACATCTCTTATAATTTCTTAACAATTTACTAAACACTGATGTTTATTATAATTGTTATTTTTGTGATGAATTAAAATGTTGATAAAGTGAATAAGTATAAAACTATTGCCCTTGTGGCACACGATAACCGAAAGGCCGATATGGTTGAGTGGGTGGAATGGAATTGGGAAAAACTGCTTAAGCATAAATTGATTTGTACAGGCACAACAGGGCGTTTGGTTGAAGAGGCCTTATCGGCTAAAGTGGGGAAGCAAGCCGACGATCACTTGCAGATAACACGACTAAAATCGGGGCCTTTGGGTGGCGACCAGCAACTTGGCGCATATATTTCCGAAGGAAAAATAGATATTCTAATATTTTTCTGGGATCCAATGCAAGCACAACCCCACGATGTGGATGTAAAGGCATTGCTTCGTATTGCTACAGTTTACAACATACCAACTGCAACAAACCGTTCCACTGCAGATTTTATGATTAGTTCTCCACTAATTGAACAAGAGTACAACCCAAAATTGAAGGATTACAGTAAGTATATTAATAGGAGTATTTAGAGGTAACAAGGGACTTGAATTGAGTGATAAGTGACAAAAGAACACATTCATATTGTAAAGCACCTATTAGGTGCTTTTTTCACTCCCAAAAGTTTGTTATCTTTCTTAAAAATACTGAAAGTATTGCCTTATGATAAAACACTACAAACTCGACAAAACCTTTGGCCCTGTTGGCACAATTGCTGGGGTAACCATACTTATGGTTGGAATTTATGTTCTGTTTTACTCCTTTGCTGGCATTGTGTTAATTTTACTTGGAGCATTTGTAGGGTTCACGGGAACAGTTGTGCATATTGATTTTGATAATAGAAAAGTAAAATTATCGACCAACCTTTTCGGTATTTTTAGCGTTGGACATTGGATTCCAATTTCATCGGGAATGAGGTTGGGAATAAAAAAAACAAATTTGGCTTGGCGAACCTATAGCAAAGGGAATAGAACCCTTGACACTGCTGATAAAAACTACAGAATATATCTTTTTGAATCGAAAAAAGAAGTTGTCCCACTATTTAAAGCAGAAACCCTTGATGAGGCCAATGCAGAAATTGAAAAGTTATCGCTAAGTTTACATATTGAAAAACTATAGTTTTATAGTTTAAATGGATTTCGTCTTTTAATGGATAATTTAAGGAAACGGGTTGACAAACAGATTGACTTCAATAGAGGAAAAAATCTATTTAATATCGAATCCTTGAATTCAATGAAGTTTATTGAAGATACCGTAAAATCTATTCAAGGGTTATCATTAATTGATAAGGAAACAGAAAGGTTGATTATCGATTATGCAACAGATAAATGCTTACGAGAGTTCTGCAGAATAAATCAATACTTTTCCTTTAATAGCGAGGCTAAAGAGAATTTAAGAAATTTATACTCTGACCTTTTTACTGTAATTAAAAATCAAAACAAACCGATTGAGATAATCGCTAAAAACCACTATAATAATTTAAAAGACTGGTTGTTCAAAACAAACTCCTTTGCTCAAGATATTTATGAAGAAAATAACGAAATAATCGAGCCCATTACTTGTGCGGAGTATAGCGCTGAACTTCAGATTGAAATTTTGAAACTCAATATTGAAGAAACTAATTCACCTGTTCTTGATATTGGCTGTGGAGTTCAAGGCTTCCTAGTTAAGTATTTACGGAGTAATGGAGTTGAGGCATACGGAATAGATAGATTAGTACAACCAGAATCTTTTTTGTCGACTGCCGACTGGTTGGAATATAATTATGGGAATTCGAAATGGGGAACAATAATCAGTAATCTTGGTTTTTCAAACCATTTTTATCATCACCATCTAAGGAACGATGGGAATTTCCTAGAGTACGCAAAAAAGTACATGCAGATTCTAAACTCACTAAAAGTAGGAGGAAAATTTCACTACGCCCCATCGATACATTTTATTGAGAATTATTTGGATAATAACAAGTTCAAAGTTGAATATTTTAGCATTGGAAATTATAACTTTGAAATGGCGGTAATTGAGCGATTAAAAGAGTAATTACTTAATGTTATGTATAAGAATCTTGTCATATTTTACTTTTCAGGTACAGGAAACGCCAAAGCTGTTGCAAATTGGATTGCAGAAACTTTCCAGGAGAAAAACATTCCAACGCAAATAATAGAGATTAAAAAAGGACTTAAACCCGATTTATCATCAATAAGATCAGATACTTTAGTTGGTTTTTGCTACCCAACTCACGGGTTCAACGCTCCGCCAATTGTTCTCGATTTTATTTCAAGGTTTCCGAAAACCGTAAAGGCCAAATTTTTTGTGTTGAATACACAGGCAGGCATGAAACTGTATAAAATCTTTTTGCCAGGTTTAAGTGGAATTGCGCTGTTTTTACCCGCATTTATTCTTCGGTTAAAAGGGTACCGATGCGAAAACATCCGACCAATGGATATGCCGTCGAACTGGATATCGCTACATCCTGGACTACGGAGAAAAGTTACACAATCCATTACTGCTCGATGCGAAAGAATTAGCCATAGGTTTGCGAATAAACTAATTGAAGGGAAAAGGGATTACCGGTGGTTGGCATTTTTCCCATTAGATATTTTGGTTGCTCCAATTGCAATCCCTTACTATTTTATAGGTCGATTTATGATTGCAAAAACATTCTTTGCATCGTACAAATGCAACTCCTGCGGATTATGTGCAAAGCAATGCCCTGTAAAAGCAATTGAAATATTAGATAATCGTCCCTACTGGAAGTTTAGTTGCGAGAGCTGTATGCATTGTATGAATACTTGCAAGCAAGGAGCCATTGAAACTGCCCACGGCTTTAGTTTTTTAGTTTGGTGGCTGGCATTCATTATTTTGCCAATGCTTATTGTTAATCTATTGACAAACTATGGAATTTTGAGTGTAGAATTTTCAAAATACATTAACGCAATCTACACCATTTTACAGATTATACTTGGATTTACCATCGTATTCTTTGGGTATAGAATTCTTCATTTTTTGCTTAGGTTTAAGTTTTTCAATATTCTAATAACTTATACCTCATTAACTAAACTACCTTTCTGGAGACGGTATAAGTATAAAACTTAATACATCTTAAAAGTTTTGTCCGAACAATGGTTTAGTTCTTTTGTTTATCAAATAAGTATAAACAAAAAACTAATGGTTATGGCGCAGGTTAGTACATACCTCAACTTTCAAAGAAATACTGAGGAAGCTTTCAATTTTTATAAATCGGTGTTTGGTGGTGAGTTCTCAGGTGGCGGCGTTGCGCGTTTTAGCGATATACCTGCAACCGAAGGAATGCCCCCTTTGGCCGAGGCGGACAAAAACCTAATTATGCACATCGAGTTGCCAATTCTTGGAGGTCACAAGTTAATGGGAACCGATGCACCAGAATCCATGGGATTTAAGGTAGATTTTGGTAATAACATTTACATCAACCTTGAGCCCGATACACGTGAAGAGACTAAACGTTTATTCAAGGCTTTATCCAATAAGGGAACAGTTACGATGGAACTTCAAGATATGTTTTGGGGTGCATTGTATGGTAGCTGTACTGATAGATTTGGAGTAAATTGGATGTTCAATTGTGCGGCAAAGTAATTACGCTATGGAATTAAATGATAAAGTTACTATGACATTAACCTTGAGTGTTGATGCGCCAATTGATTTTGTTTGGAAATGCTGGACAACACCAGAGGATATTATTCATTGGAATAACGCATCAGACGATTGGCATACTGCATCCGCAATTAATGATTTGCGAATTGGCGGAATATTTAATTATAGAATGGAGGCAAAAGATGGTAGTTTCGGGTTTGATTTCACGGGAACATACTTCAATGTAATCCCAAATAAACTAATTGAATATACAATTGATGATGGAAGAAAAGTCAAAGTAGAGTTTTTGTTAATTAACAGCCATACCATAGTAACTGAAATATTTGAAGCCGAAAGTGAGAACTCAATAGATTTACAAAGAGCTGGTTGGCATTCCATTCTTGTTAACTTCAAACAATATTCCGAGAAAAAGTTTAATAGATAACCATTATTTCCCAATTTATTCAGGTGTTAAAGCTTATATTTGCACCTGAATTTTCATTCTGCCTTTATGTTTTTTGTTGGTTTTTCCTGTAGCATTCTCCCCTATTTCCTTGCAATTTTTTTTGCCTGGGTATTTGTTGGTAATGCCACTGCCAAAAACAACACGACCAACGAATCCGATACAAACGTTAAAGTTATTGATTACCAAGCCAGCAAAGCAAAAGTTGCTAAGTCTTACCAGTATCACAAGTTTTTCGATGTTTTTTTAGCATCAACCCAAGCGCCCCGCCATTTTGTTATTTTGAACTGTTGGCGGAAATTCTGTGTTGACATTCCTTTAACTGACATTTTTCTGATTAACCCCATAAAAAGGGGACCTCCACAATATTTATAGTACAAAACTACTTTCCAGTTAGTTTGATATTTAAAACCCCTCAAGGGTTCAAAACCCTTGAGGGGTTATGGATGGTTGCTAAACATTAGTAATCATATTCACACATCTATCTAACAAAACAAAAAAATTTTTTTAGCAATTATTTCATTCAAAATGAATTACTTAAAATTTACAATACTTGCAAGCATTTGCATTGCCCTTTCATTGGAATTGCATTCGCAAACCATAGAGGTAAAGGATTCATATACCAAACAGGGCATTCCAAATGTAAATATTCAATGGCAAAACATTGTTAATAAGAACAAAGGTGGAGCAACAACCAACAGTAAGGGTATTGCCACCTTAACATCAATGGAAGGTTTTATAACTATTACTGCATCGTGTATTGGTTATAAAACATACGTCGATACTATTGGTTCTTCGTCGGTAAATACAATTTACCTCGAGGAAGATATCTTAAACCTTGAACAGGTTACAGTTACAGGAACACGTACTCCTCGCAATTTAAAGGAAACGCCTGTTTTAACCCAGCTGGTAAGCAGGAAGGATATTCTGGGTATTAAGGCCACAACAATTAACGATATTCTGGAGCAAGAAATTCCGAGCGTTGAGATGAACCTCCACGGTTATGGCGCAGCCTTATCGTCGCAAGGGATGGAGGGCAAATACACTTTAGTACTTATTGATGGTGAGCGTATGGCTGGCGAAACCGATGGTAACGTGGATTTTTCGCGAGTAAATGCCGCAAACATTGAACGAATAGAAATTATAAAAGGCGCCAGTTCCGCACTTTACGGTTCAAACGCTATTGGTAGCGTTATCAATATTATAACCAGAAAACCTAGTAAAAAGCTCGAGGTATCAGCAAACGTAAGGTATGCCGAACCTAATCAAAAAAATACCTCCAGCGCTGAAATTGACCTGCACGATGAGCAATACATGAAAACATTTCTCAGAAATAAGGATAGACAAAACCTAAATACAGATGTTTCAGTAGGGTTTAATATGAATTCCGTTTACTCCCAAACTTACTTCGGTTTCAAATGTCGCGATGCATACCAACTATTCGACACCAAAGAGACTGTTAAATATTTTCCAGCACTAGATTCAACTTCCAACGAGGGAGTCAGCACTACTCCTACCAACATTATTGGCTTTGCCGACTATACAATCTCCAATAAAACTGGTTTTACTGGTAAAGATTGGAGCGGAGAACTAAGAGGCAATTACTATAACCACGAAGAGTTTGATTTTGAGCGCGACAACAAGCATAATACTTACAGCAATTACACAGCGGGAGGTTTTTTAGAAAGAAACTTAAACCAAAGTAATTCCATTAAATTATCCTTTAACCACGATGTTTACAACAAATATCTTTACAAAGAGATAGAAGATGCCAAGGAGAAGAACTATGGGAATACCTTTAATAATCTTCGTTTGACATACTTCAATGAGCAAATAGTAAATCACAAATTGCTAATTGGCACAGAATTATTTAACGAAATACTAGAAAGCGATAGATTTTCTGCCGAAAATAATTTTCACTCAGCAAATGATGGGGTAATATTTATTCAAGATGAGTATTTACTTAATTCACAAACAACCATTGTTG
>CAZTVB010000044.1:0-11207 GCA_964616315.1 uncultured Rikenellaceae bacterium | reverse complement strand
GCCTATGACTTTCTTTTAATATTCAGTTGATATTAAAAAACAAAACCCTCGAATATTTCGAGGGTTTTGTAATATAAGACGGTATGGTTTTATTCTTTAACCAATTTGCGAAGTACTGATTCACCTTTAATGTTGGTGAACTTAACTAGGTAAATTCCTTTGCTTAAATTCTGTGTCTCAACAAAGTTTTCACCAGTAACAGTCTTATCCATAACAACCTGTCCAATAATTGAGGTTATAGTTACACGGGCTATCTCAGCGCCATCAAATCTAATCTCATTGCTGAATGGGTTTGGATAAGCCTTGAACGAAGCGAATGGTTGATCGGGAGCCGATGAGCCAATGCTTACATTTATAGTCCAAACTTTAGTACTACCATCCTGAGCGGTAACAGTGTAAGTTACGGCACTGCTAAAGTTGCGTGCAACTCCGCTTGCAGGGTCAATGGTAGCATAAGGAGATAAAGTAATGGTTGGGGTTAAACTTGTTAGGTTTGTTCCTGTTGGTACAACTACATTAACGGTTGAAGTAGCAGCAACTATTGTAGATGATACTTGGCTAGGAATGCTAAACGAAACAATTTCCTTAGCGTTGCTTGCAGCAGCATTGGTAACAGTAACAGTCCATACGTTAGCTGTACCGTCCATTGCTATTGCAACATACTCGAATGCACTACTGAAATCCTGTGCAACACCCGATGCTGGAATTGTATAAGCACCAAACGAAAGGGTAATTGTAGGAGTAAGGTTTGTTAATGCAACTCCGTAAGGCATCACAACGGAAACAGTCTTAGCGTTAGCATCGATAGTAGAACTAACTTGGTTTGCAATGCTGAATGTTGTTATTGCATTGGCAGAACTTAATGTCATATTGTGACTGCCAAGGTTAGTGTAATCGTCAATATTTTTAACAATCCACTCGCTGTTATCTGCATTGCTTCCTGCACTTGCAGCCCAATCGGTATTGCCTTTAACAACACTGCTCTTACGAACTAGGGTGTGGTTTGCAGCAGCAGCAGTAACGCCTGCTACGTCAAAATCGGTGTTACTTGTTGGATTTCCAATAACATCAATTAAAGTCCAATCGGTTCCATTTGTAGTTTTCTCTAATCCGCGCGCATCGTTTCCAGTATGGTGAACAACGCTAGGATATGCAAGTACCTCATCAGCATTGGCATGGGTGAATAGTGATGTGCTGGTTGCATCAGCAATAATAACCCATACGTCGCCAGGTGCAATTGTTTTGTCAGCAGGGAAAGTATGCCAGTATGCCCATCCTCCTCCATTGCTAGCTTGAGCTATTCTGTAGTTATTTAGGCTAATAGGTTCAGATGTTGGGTTATAAATTTCCAGTGCTTTATTGTTGCTGCTTCCTTCAATATACTCGCTAAAGAATAAATCGCCACCAAGTGGTGCCGTTGTGGTGAATTTCCAATCGTTGGCGTTAATTGCATCGCTTTCGTTGTTGGAGTTATCCTTAATTAATCCAGCATCAGCAGTAATGTAGTAGCCTACTGTATAATCTAAGCCTGTAACGGCTAGTGTTGCTTTCGTTCCATCAATGGTTAACTCAGCTGCAGTGGCAGTTTTTACCTCAGAGTTATCGCTGGCTTTAAATACCTTTAAGTTACCCGCTCCGGCTTTAATACTCTCGTCGAAGTTCAACTCAATTGTAAACGCACTACCAACTCCATACTTATTAACCGCGGGATAGCGCGATGTAATAGCAGGCTTAACGTTATCAATTACAGTTACTGTGCCAGCGCTTTGTGCATAAAAACTTTCGTCGTTAGCATCGGTTACAGCAATGTAAACAATACCCGCATCGCCATTCTTAATTGTGTAGTCAAATGTACCTGTTGCTGCGCTTACAGGTGTGGTGTTTAGTTGTATTAAAACATCTTCAACAGTTACATAGGCCCAAATGTTAACGTTGGCAATATTAGTTGCAGTCCATGTAATTGTAACAACATCGCCTGTATTGTAGGTTTGTCCTCCTGTTGGAGCAGTAACCGTAATAACCCTATTCTCAAACTTAAGAGTAACCTTGTAGTAGTTTGTTAGGGTACCATCTTCCGAGATTATTTTTGCTACAATAACATCATTCTGAGCAAGTGCTTGGTCGGCATAGTTTGCAGGGTCAACTACAGCGCCATTTAATTTTACCTCAAGGGTAGCATTAGCGTTCAATGCCGAAATGCTAATTCCTTTTAAGCCAGTAAAATCATCAAAAAATAGATTTGCACCAGCATCGGTTGCGGGGTCGTTAACCTTAAGGCCAGCAAGTTCGTTTATAGGTTTTCCGCCAAGTCCGGATAATCCAATGTTTGCATCGTTGCTTAGCTCGTAAACATCGCTTGCATTTCTTGGTAATAGTTCAAATATTGAGCCGCCATTATACCAGGTCATTACACCGGTTATGTTGTAGAAACGGCCAGTAGTTAGTGTAAATGCTCCATAAATGCCTTTATACGCGGTTAGGTCTCCTGTTCCATCGTTAATAACATAAGTTCCAGCAGAGCCGCTTTTGCATTCTGCTTTCTTAACTTTTACAAGAACTCCCTCGTAATTTTCTGTAGTAGCATCGAGTGTGCTGATTTCAGCAGCAGCAGGTACTACGTCAGTTGGGTTGTTTACAACTGTTGATGTAACGGTTTTTATTTGAGTAAGATTATTAAACTCGTCAACAGTGCCCTCAATGCTTAGGTTGTTACCTACAGCATAGGTGTGAGTTGCATTGTTGTAAACATAAATACCATTCCAAGCTCCGCTACCATTTTGTAGGTAGTAGTTTTTAGTATCGCTAGTAACGGCTGTAACAACACCAGTAATTTTTACAAGTTCGCCTAACCAAGCCGAAGCTCCTGCTGTATTGTTGCTTTGGATTTGGTTAATGCTAGGTGTTGCAATTACAGTAAAGGCTGCATCGCTTTCGTCAGTGGCACTGGAGGTTAGACCAGTTATTCTGATTTTGTACTGTGCGCCCGATGTTGCATCGGCAGGAATTGTATAACTCTGAGAACCATCGTTGGCTGTTGTAGGAATAGCATCAACCCAGTTCCATGTTGTGGTGAATCCATCTCTAACGTATGCTTCAATTTTAACATTTTCAGCATCCATGCTGGCCGATGTCCAGGTAAAGTTTACAGATTGTCCAGCATAGTACTTTTCGCCACCATTAGGTGATGTTAAAGTAATAGTTGGAGTGCCTGCAGCAATTGTTGTGAAATTCCAGGTGGTTTTGTCGGTTAGTCCAGCAAAATCGTTGTTGGCCATATCCTTAAAAGCACCAGCATCAATATTTACATAGTAATCGGTGCTGTTTTCAAGGTTTCCTGTAAGAGTTACAGTGGCATTAGCACCAGTAATTGAAACATCGTTAACGTTAATGACAAAAGCCTCGCTATCGTCGCTGGCCTTTTTTACCCTAACACTACCTGTTCCTTTTTGGATGTTTTCGTTGAAAGGAATTGTAAGTGTGGTGTTGATATTAATATCTGTAGCGTTATCTGCTGGCACTATGCTTGCAGGAACAAGAGAAGGAGCTGTGTTATCAACTGTAAGTTTATATAAGTTGAGGTTTGTCTGACTACCAGTGTAGCATGCAAATCTTGGAGCACCCGAGTTGTATTGAAGAATTCGAGTAGGTATAGCAATGTTTGTTACAACAAATAAACTTGAGGCATAGGTTATAGTCCATCTCTGGTTATCAGTGGTAACAGCATCAACAGCTTGTGCTGCATTTGAAGTACCTGTATATGAAACATATTTTGCGGAGGCTTCATTGTAAATTGACCAGCCGGTGCCATTGGTTTCAATTTTCCAGACAATACTTGTAGCCGGATTAGTAATAACACCAGAAGATGGTGTTATTGCAGTATTGCCGAAATAAGTAGTCATGGTGTTGTTCATTGCAAAGGCATCTGTACTATTAGCAACAACATAGTATCCCGCAGTAAGGTCAGAAATACTTGTAATTTTGTTAAAAGTTCCAGTTCCAGTGTACTGTCCCCAACCAACATTCCCAATAAAAAGGAAAGTGGCGGTTAGGGCCAATGTTGTGAGTAAATTTTTAATTTTCATAGGCGTTAATTTAAGTTATGAGTTGTTAGTTGTTTATTATCAGCTTTAAGTTGTCTTTTATCCGTTGTGTTATTGCTTTGTAATACAGTGTGTTAATTTTGGTATAATTTAGGGTGTAAATATGAGTTTTTTCGGTAAAAAGGGATGTTAAGTTAATGTTATTTTTTTGTTTTTGTAACAGATTTGGAAGAAAAATTGACGATTGTTCTAATGTATTCTGCAAGAATGGAATAAAATGATATTTTAAGTAGTATTATTGGTGAAAATAACTAGTCATCCAGCCCTGTTAGGGTTCAAAACCCGGATAGGGTTTTTGCTCATGCATGTGTTTGTGGTGTATAACGTTACCTTCCGCACTGTTCCTGAGTTAGTGCAGTGGAGAACAGGGAGCTATTACCTTATCATCTCCATTAGTTTACCTTTATTTACAATGTTAATCTCGCGGCGGTTTACGGTTATTACACCTTCCGCCTCTAAGTCAGAAAACACTCTGGCCAGCGAGGGGCGTGTAACACCAAAAAACTCAGCCAATTCCTGGTGCGATTTAGGTAGAACAATGGTAGTTTTGGATTCGCTTCGGGAAATGTTCAGCAGGTAGTGCGCTATTTTTTCCTTAATGGTTTTAAACGAAAGGAACCACAGTTTGTTGGAGAGAAACTGCGCCCTGTTCGATATGGCGTTTAGGTAGTTGCCAAGTACTGTGGCGTTCTGCTGCATAAGCCTCATAAAATCGGCTTTGGGTATAAATAGTATTTTGCAATCCTCCAACGCAACCACATCAACAGGGAATCGGTTACGTTCGCCAAACAGAAATGCATGTGCTATGGGCATTGGTGCTTGCATTTCCTCAATTTTCAGAATCTTGCCCGAAAAGTCCACCATTTCGCCTTTAACGCTGCCCTCAACTATAATGCAAAGGTTTTTCACCTCCTCCTCGCGCTGTGCAATTGTTTGTCCCTTGCTAAACGATTTAACGGAGTGGCCTACACGTTCAATCAAGCCTTGAATCTCGTCGGGCTTTAGACCTCGGAACATTGGCGACATGGATAGTTTTGGGTACATATTGGAATTTAAGTTATTGGGTAATTGAGTTAATAAGTAATTTTGTGATAATCTGTTTAATTTGTGTAATCTGTGTTCAAATTCAAATTACGGAATGACCAACAATATCACAAATATCGCATTTAATTCTGAAATTCCACCTCCGGTTGCCCTCTGTTGCTGGAAGCATCATCTTAACTACATTGTAGCCGGAATAGATTGTTTTAGGAAAGATAATAATGGTATAGAATCAATAAACAATGTTTTCAATAGTATTGGTGGCACTTTGCTCGATATTTACACAGGGGAACTTTTGTCTTCTGAAATTGCCGATGAAATATTAAACCACCCTGAGATGTGCCGAAATGTAACGCCCTATTCTTTTCGGAAATGGATTGGTATGCATGGCAATGACTATAGGTGCTTGTCTATTTCCGATGGTTCGCGTTGGGCAATAAGGCTTGGAAACTATGAGGGTAGGTTTGTGCATATCCACCCTGGGCGTAACTCAGAGCATACCTTTAGGTTTAGAGCAGCAAACTTAAAGTGTGCCATTGCATATAGAATCCTTTTTGGATGGACAGAAACAAATTACTCCTCAAACTTGTTAAACAAAGCAAGAGAACTTGCAAAACTTCCTCCTTTGGGTGGTAATATTGGCTCCGTTGGAACCGAAAAAGTGTTACGTTTTTTATGCGTTAAAAAGCATTAAAAATTGACTATGTTTTATATCATAACGTTTTGTGTTACAGTAAATACAAGGATATCGGGAATGGTGTTTTAAATCACCTTTTTTGTCTTGAATTTAATGAAACTTTACCCGTACCTTTGCGTTATAGTTAATAAATAATCAAGTTAGGTTTTAGGGTTAATAGTTGGTTAAAGGTTTAGTAGATTTAGGTTAGTTTTAGGGTGTAAAACGGGGTCGAAATATCGGCTCCGTTTTAGTTTTTTATAATTTGTTAATCTCCCAAAATTCCTTTAGGTTTGAAGTTGTTTCATTCATTTTCCTAATGGGGACTAAAGGGATACTTTCTGTCATTTTAATTATTGGGCTATTTTCCTGCAAATCAACTCAAAACAAGGTTGACTCTAAGCAGGTGTTTAGGTACAACGAGAGCAAGGGTGTAACCACCTTAGACCCTGCATTTGCCCGTAACCTATCGTTGATTTGGCCTGTTAACCAAATTTACAATGGCCTTGTTCAGCTCTCCGATTCGCTTACCGTTACGCCCTGTATTGCTAGGCGTTGGGATGTTTCTCCCGATGGTTTAGTCTATACTTTCTATCTCCGTAACGATGTGTGGTTCCATAATCATCCAGTTTTTCCGAATTCGCAAGGGCGAAGGGTGGTGGCCAGCGATTTTGTTTATAGTTTTAATCGTATAATAGATTCTAAGACAGCATCGCCTGGCGCATGGGTTTTATCAATGCTCGATAGAGATGCTGTTGGGACTATCAATGGGTGTATTGCGCCTGCCGACAGCGTTTTTGTGGTTCATTTGCAGAAACCTTTTCCTCCTTTTTTGGGTTTGCTTAGTATGCCTTACTGCTTTGTTGTTCCCCGCGAAGCAGTTGAGCGTTACGGACAAGATTTCGGACGAAACCCCGTGGGTACCGGCCCTTTTTACATGAAGTTTTGGAAGGAAGGAGAAAAACTTGTACTTCGTAAAAACAGCAGATACTTCGAAAAGGATTCTCTAGGTAAAGCATTACCTTACCTTGAAGCAGTCACAGTATCCTTTATTGCCGACAAGCAATCGGAGTTTCTGGAGTTTGTTAATGGTAACGTTGACTTTTTGTCGGGTGTTCATTCGGCATCGAAGGATGAACTTTTAACACGAACAGGCGATTTAAACCCAAAGTATAGGGAACGGGTTAAAATGATTACTGGCCCATACCTTAACACTGAGTACTTAGGAATTCTAATTGATTCGGTTAAAAATCCTGCTCTGGCCGATGTGCGAATCCGAAAGGCCATTGGCTATGGATTCGACCGAAGAACCATGATGCTCTACCTCAGGAGTAATATGGGTTACCCTGCTCATCAGGGTTTTGTTCCACCCGGAATGCCGGGCTTTGAGAACGGCACTACAGGGTTTGATTATAACCCAGATTTATCCAGAAAATTACTTGCCGAAGCAGGTTTTCCCAATGGGAAAGGGCTTTCACCCATAAAAATCTCCACCACTGACGATTATTTGGATATCTGCGAGTTTATTCAGCATCAACTAGGGGAGTTGGGTATAACTATCAATATTGAGGTGCTGCCTGGGGCTGCTTACCGCGAAATGATGGCTAATTCAAAGTTGCAAATGTTCCGTGGTTCATGGGTGGCCGATTATGCCGATCCGGAAAATTATCTTTCGCTATTTTTAATCAAGAACCACTCTCCACAGGGGCCAAATTATACGCATTTTTCAAACTCCAATTTCGACAAACTATATAACCAGGCTATGACAATGCCCGACTATGCGGAGCGCTTATCGATATACCAAGCAATGGACTCAATGGTATTGAGCAATGCAGTTGTTTTACCATTATACTACGATAAGGTGGTGCGTTTTGTATCGGCAGATGTGGAAGGGATGACCGTAAATCCGATGAATTTATTAGTTTTGAAGTACGTTAGTAAAAGAGATTAGGAGTGTTGAGTTAAATTAATAGAATGATTATTAGTTAAATTATATGATAGTTGTTGCAGATAGCGGTGCCACAAAAACGGATTGGCGAATAATTCATGGCGATAGTATTTTGAATTTCGAAACCATTGGACTTAGCCCATACTTTAATTCGGAAGCTGATTTTTTATCGGCCTTAACACATAACTTTCCCAAAGGTATCGACTCAAATAATGTGCGAGAGGTTTACTTCTACGGTTCTGGCTGTGGAGTTCAGGAGCGTGGCGAGATGGTTGCCAACTACCTTCGGATGTTTTTCTCCAATGCCATGGTTAGTGCCCAGTCCGATGCTTTAGGTGCTGCCCATGCTCTGTTTGGCGATAATCCAGGAGTAGTTGTAATACTCGGTACCGGGTCAAACATCACATTCTTCAATGGTAAAACATTGGAGAGCAAAACACCGTCGCTGGGTTATGCCCTTGGCGATGAGGGTAGTGGTGCTTTCATGGGACGTTTACTGCTTCGCTCGTATCTTTACGGATACCTGCCCAAGGAGTTATCCGTTAAACTAGGCGAAAAGTACAATATCGAACTTAGCCATATACTTAATATGACTTACACTAGTCCAAGGCCGTCGGCCTACTTGGCTTCGTTTGTGCCTTTTTTGGTCGAAAACCTTAAGCATCCTGCCATTGCTGCCATTGTTGAAGAGTCCATGGAGATGATGTATAGGCATCATTTATCTGTATTCAATAATCTGTCGGAATTATCCGTTGGTGTTATAGGTTCTGTAGGATGTTTGTTCAGTGAACAGTTTGATATGCTTGCTAAGCGTAACGGTTTTAAGGTAGACAAATACCTGCGTTATCCAATTGAAAATTTAGTTCGGTATCATTCTCATGGATAAGTAAATTCTTTCTTGAATCCTGATAGTTTCCACATACTTTTAACATAGTTCATACATTCGGCCGAACGTTGGTGCTCTCCTAACTGCTGTAAAGTAATCGCTAAGTTTTTCATTAGTACCATCTCTACCAGTTTGTATTGTGCTATGCTGCTGAGTTCAATGGCATTTCTAATACAACTATAGGTTTCGTCCAAGTTGTTACTCTGTAGGAAGTACACCGATCTTAATGTTTCGCCGAATATTATCCCCATGTAGCTATTCAGAGGGTTAAGTAGACTATAGACTTGCTCAATGGTATTACTTTCAGCGCTATTTATTGGTTTGTTTTGGTGGAATAGCCTGTATGTTTTAGTTAATAGAAAGCATATCGCCGATTGATGATTAGGGGATGTTAGGGTGTCGGTTAATTCAATAAAATATGGGATGAATTCATACTTTTCCAAAAGAACTAGGGCTGGAATAAACGATTCTGCAAAATCAATTCTTTGGTTTTGATCTTTGTAGTTATGGCAGTGTGCTAAGGCGCTGTCAATAATATCTTTAGAGTAGATATCTTCGAAAAGATAGTTGTGTGCAATTTTATTCGAAAACCAAAGTCCCGCAATGCTAGGCGATAATACGGTTGGATCTCCATTTGCTGATTCGCTGAAATGCCTTATTGCTAAAGGTGCATTTGTGGAAAGTTGCCCAATATGTGTAAGTATAGTGTTTGCAAAAAGAATCTCTGCCTCGCTTTCAGAACATTGTAAGTATTCTTTGATTTGTTTAGTATAGGAGTCTACTATGTGGTTAAAATCGATGTTTTTTTCAAAAAGGAGAGCCCTGGCCTTCCTGTTTTTAGCATAATGAGGCACTAGTTCGTTTCTCATTATCTTATCAGTTCTTAAAGTTGATGGTATTGTAGGAGTTGAGAGTGCAGCCTGCAAAGCGCTATCAGATAAATCAAAGAAATTCTCCAACTGTTTGAACAATCTTTCTTTGTAGGCCACTTTGAATATCATTCCAAGAACTGTTCCTTGAATTTCGGCACCCGCCAAGTTCTTATCAACCCACTTAAATAACGACTGGTTTATGCCCTGCTCCCTTCTAATTAAGTTTTGCACAATAAGCATACACATGAGTTGGTGGTTGGCAATTTTAATATGCTTAATGTACCCACCAAAGGTGTCAATTTGAGTTTCCTCTGTAATGATTCCGAAGGAGTAAAGTTCCTCGTAAGCTGTATAGTAGTTTCCTGAAAGTTTTAGGTGTATTGGGTAGATTTTTTTTAGGTCATCCTTGAGCACATAGGTTAGTCCATATTCTGATTGAGTAATTATTTGATTCAGGATGTCTATCTTCTCGTCGGAATATTGCGAAAAGTAAATTTGTTTTTTAAGGAATTCTGCAAGTATGGCAATCTGATCGTTCAGCAAATGCTTGGTTTCTGGGGTGTACACCTGAATAAAAAGTTGTAAAAAGTAAGGATATGCTATAATGCTCCGTAAGTCTGGATGCATTTCATGCACGAGCGTACGCGAATCGAATTTCTGGTTTAAAGTATTGTCAAGTATCGTTTGAATTTCTTCAAAGTTTAAAGGAGGTATATTAGCGCCGTCGTTCGTAAAAAGGTTGGTTTCTGTGAAATACCAATGGGAAGTATCGCTTATGTGGCTCGAGAATGATTTCCATGCAGGAAGTCTTGTGGATATAATGAGTTTTAATGAGCTGGATTTATGGAATTTATTGGCTAAATCGGCTAGTGATTTGAATATCTTTTCCTGCTTTAATCCTTGCGAGGTAATCTCGTCTAGAGCATCAATTATCACGATGAGTTTCCCTGGCGTTTTAATGTTCTCCGAAATCATATCGTTCATAAAACTGTTGTCGGGTTTTAAACCTAACAAGCGCATAAGCCAAGTTTCAATAAAAACCTCAGTGGGTGCAAACTGGTCGAGCATTTGAGCCGAGATGAAAAGAAATACATCTTCGGTTTGTTTTTTCTTTTTAACTAATCTGCTGTACCAAAGGGCTAATAAGGTGGATTTTCCGTATCCGCCGGGGGCAATTATTGCGGTAGCTGCGTAATCGGAATTAATGAATTCCTTTAATCGATCCTTGGCGAATTGTCTTCGAACGGTTTTTTCAAAGTCTATCCCAGATTTAAGCCTGATATTTTCAACCGTGTTGCTGCTTATTATTTTGGAGTTTTCCTTAATAATGGCCCACTGTTCAACGGATGAATATTTTGTGGTTTGGTTGTTTTTAGTGACTTTCAGATTGAAATTCTCCCAATCCTGAAAACCTACATATCGAGAAAGTATGTCGAGCGTGACACGCGACGGATTAGAATTCGTAGTTAAAAAACCAAACACACGTCGCAAGGTTGCTGGGCTGATGTACTCCTTTTGTGCCTCTAATATCATATTTGACAGCGTGTTGCAGTCTTTTTGGTAGGCGATTTTTCGCCCAAACCTAACCTCTACCTCCACTTTAAGCACCTGCAACATAAATACTGTTTATTTATATGATTTTCTGTGCAAATATCCCAATTTTATTGATATACAAATATAAGTG
>CAZTVB010000043.1:0-11236 GCA_964616315.1 uncultured Rikenellaceae bacterium | reverse complement strand
GTAGATTAAATAGGCAAAATAATCGACCTAAAAAGAATTTTTAGCAAGGATATTTAGATAAAACATCTTTCTGCCGATTTTAATTACTTATAACAAAAGCCCGTTAGAATGCAAATATCAAACTATGATAAAGTATGCTTTTGTGTTAAGATATAAAAGCATATTTAACTCATTGGAACTTCCATAAGCAGAATCTCAGAATTGGAGATTGACTTAACATTGATTTGATTCAAATCTGTTACTCCTAGACCATCACGTGAATTGAGCTCAACATCATCAACAAAAACTTTACCGTTCAAAACAAAAATGTATACTCCATTACCTTCCTTTTTAAGTTGATAACTTATCTCTTTATTCTCGTCAAACTTGCCCAGATGAAACCATGCATCCTGATGAATCCAAACACCCTCATCCTCCTTATTAGGTGAAAGAATTTGTTGAAAGCGGTTAATTCTATCCGCCACATTCAGGGTTAATTGGTCGTAACGTGGGATAACATTTCTTTTATTTGGGAAAATCCAAATTTGAAGAAATTTCACCACGCTATCCTTGTTTTTGTTGTACTCGCTATGAGTAATGCCAGAGCCTGCACTCATTACTTGCACATCGCCATTTTTAATCACAGCCACATTCCCCATGCTATCTCGATGCTCCAAATCGCCTTCGAGCGGAATACTAATAATCTCCATATTATCGTGTGGGTGGGTATCGAAACCCATACCACCAGCAACCTCGTCATCGTTTAAAACTCTAAGAACACCAAAATGAATCCTATCTGGATTATAGTAACCTCCAAAACTAAACGTGTGATAACTTTTTAGCCATCCAAAGTTTGAATGACCTCGACTCTCAGATCTATGAATAACTTTCATTGCTATATTTTTCAATAAAAAACCAAAAATGAAGTAATTAGTTCATAGAATACAAAAAAACACCCGAAACAAATGTTCCGGGTGAAAAAGAGCCGAGAAAAGATTATTAACCCAATCAATCGTTGTCTACCTGCTCCGCAAATGGATAAAATTCCCAAACATCATCAAGGTAAAGGCTACTAGTTTTTCCTGTTAAAACGAACCCTCTATTGTTTATTGTAAAACCAACTGCATTTGTTCTTGCAGTACCCTCAAATTCTGTTTTTTTAGTCCACAAGTCTGTCGCTGGGCTGTATTCCCATGTACTAGTAACAAGACTACTCTTGTCTCCAGTTGCAACATATCCGTAACCGTTTATTACAAACGTCACTCCACATTGCCTTGTTATAGATGTATAATCATCATCATATTCATCATCTGAATTATCTGCAATATCGCGTTTATTAGTCCAAGTATCTGCGCTGCAATCATAAGCCCAAAAATCATCAACGTAAGTTCCGTTATTATTTCCTCCGAAAACATAGGCAATATCATCAATCACAAACACGTGAGCATTAAATCGTTTAGAGCCTGGAAGGCTTGTTTTCTGAGTCCACGTGTCAGTTTCAGCATTATACTCCCATAGGTCTTTAAGATAATTCCCATCAAACCCCCCACAAACGAAACTTTTTCCACCAGCAGTGAATGAAACTGTTCCATAACGTGCAGAGGCTGGGAAATTGTTTTTTTGAGTCCAACTATCTTTAATCGGATCGTATTCCCAAACATCGTTTAATTTTGTTGAGCCATCGTAACCACAACCAACATAGCCTTTCCCGTTTGCCGAAAAACTAAAAGCAGATGTTCTTCCTACGCCAGGAAAAGAAGCTTTTTGCAACCATTGATTTTGGGCAGGGTTATATTCCCAGCAATCCTGCAAACGAACTCTTTCATCACCATCGTAACCGGAAACAACATAGGCCTTATCTCCTATAACAAAGGAAACAGCGTGGCTTCTGGCAATACCTTCAAACTCCCACAAGGTTTTCCAGTTACCAACCAAATCTGTGTCATCGTCATCATCATTACACGACACCATAAATAGGGCCATGAATAATAAAAGCACTGAGACTTTTAAGTAATTCAATTTTTTGTTCATCATAACTAGTTAAAAGATAATTGTTTTTGATGCTCGAATGTAGTATTGAAACATCACTCGCAAATAATAATATCGACAAAATCCTTTGTTTTATATACAAACCATCCTCCAATGTCTACAAACCTTCCGTTGCACCCTACAGAAAACACATCTATACCATTAATAAGATTGTCGATAAAAGTTAACCTAATATCGATTTCGTTTTTTATGAAGACTCCATACTCTTTATTTTGAAGAAAATTGAATTTAGTAACAATGAAAAACCAACTATTCTTAATTGCTACGATTAGCATCTTTTTGCTTTTATCGTGCAATACCAGTAATGATCTTGAAATTGGAACCGACTTCATAGAATCAGATGCAAGTTTAGTACTATGCGATACTCTTTCCGTAAAACTCTCAACTCTAATTCTTGATTCTTTAGAAACCTCTGGAAAATCCACGGCTCTAGTTGGTAGATATAATGACGACAACATAGGTGTGCTAAATTCAAAAAGTTACGTCCTTTTAAATCCAAGCATTTACTCACTTGATGAAGAAACTGTTTACGACTCGTTAGTCCTTATCGTAGTACCTTCTGGATATTATTATGGCGACACACTAGCAAATTACAGCATCAAAATACATAGAGTAACAGAAGCAATAGAAAAAGAAAAGTACGATGGAATGCTTAGCAACAATTCACACTTTGAATACGACATACATCCTATTGGAGAAAAAACATTTAAGCCTAGGCCCAAATCGGAAAATGAAATTAGAATTCCAATCAGTAACAACCTAGGGCTTGAATTTACAAATATGTTTAAGTCCAGCTCAAATCCTTTTTCTGAGGAGAGTTTTACTTATTATTTCAAAGGCATTCAACTAGAAACCTCGGAAACCACAAATTGCATTCTCGGTTATACTGTTAATGACACATCTCTTTATTTTAGGCTATACTACCATATCGAAGGTTACGACGAAGTAAAATATCTTGATATGAAACCTGCTTCAACAGATTTACAATTCAATCAAATTACTGCCGATAGTACAAATTCTGTAATAAGTCAACTTTCTCAAAAAACAACTAATTCCGAAGTACTAAACAACAATGCTTATGTACAGGGTGGAACTGGGATTGTTGCCAGAATAGACTTCCCCACACTAAGGTTGCTGTTGCTCCAAAACCGAAAATTTGAAGTTATAAAAGCAGAACTATCAATACAGCCTTCAGATGAGATGGATTTCAACTACTTGCCATCAAACCTATACCTATACTTATCAAACAAGCATAACGATTTTATATCTCTACTCACCGACGATGATGGAAATGCTGTAAATGGTGCGTTGAACAAAGATTATATATACAGTGAAAACACAACATACACATGGGACATAACGGCTTACATCAACCTGATAGTTGAAAACCCAAACAGCGAATACAATGGACTACTAGTACTTCCGGAAAAATACGACAAAGAATTTAACCATGTTGTGATTGCCAACCAGCAAAAATCGAAATACAGAACAAAACTCAAACTTCTTATATTATACTATGAATAGGTATTTTAAATGCACATTTGCAATATCAATGTTTATTCTGAGCGCATTCACTGTTAACGCTCAGAGTTCTACTAATACGCCGTACACATATTATGGAATAGGTGAATTTGCCATATCGGATCACAGCAGAACCTCTGGTATTGGAGGTATAGGAATTGGCATGAAGTCTAAGGGATTTATTAATTATCAAAACCCCGCTTCCTATAGTGTTTTTGATAGTCTAAACGTTATACTCGATGTGGCTTTTAGCGGTTCGTTATCAAAAATTGAATCCTCAAATAGTTCGTACAATACAATCAATGGAAACCTTAAAAAAATTGCATTAGGTTTTAGGTTATCGCCTAAATGGGCAATAAGTGCCGGAATTGTTCCCTTTACCAACATAGGCTATAAAACAATAACACAAAAGGGGATTGAGGGCTTAAGCGATAATTTTACCATCACGAGTGAAGGTAAAGGAGGTTTAAGCAAAATGTTTATTGGGAATTCCTTTAAAATAGGGAACAACATCTCTCTTGGATTTAACACAAACTTACTCCTTGGGTATTACGAAAAGAACGAAACTTACACATTCAACGAATATTCGACGGACTATAAAGAAACAATACGCAAATACAAGCCAAAATCAACTTTCACTTTAGATTTTGGACTTCAATATACCGACACAATTAATTCAAAATGGGGCTACACCATTGGGTTTACTGGAGGAACCAATACTAAATTAAAAATGCGAGAGTATGTAAGCTATAACTCGGAGTCCACTTCAGAGGAAGAACTAACCAATAGTTTTGAATTCTGGACTCCAGCATTTATAGGTATCGGCTTTTCGGTTACATCCTCGAATTGGATATTGGGTGCTGATTACAAAATTCAATACTGGGAGAATACTATCAACAAAAATAAAATAAACTACTTAAACAATAGTCATCACATAGCACTCGGGGCTGAATATACTCCTAAAGGAATTTATGGAAGAACAATCTTCCAAAGGATGTCTTACCAAATTGGTGGTCATTTTGATAGGTCATATCTAAAAATAAACGCTATGAACTTGGACACCTATGGTTTTTCTCTCGGTCTTCTAGTTCCTATTAAAAATCAAGGTTCAAGGATTGGCGTCTCATTCGATATGGGGAAAAAAGGTAGAGTGGATAATGGAATGTTTAAAGAGAACTACTACCAACTTAACCTATCGCTCAACTTTTCTGATTTTTGGTTTCAGAAACGCAAGTTTAATTAATGTCAAATATGAAAACTAAAAGTTTTTTTCTTTTGATCGTAATAACTTTACTTCTTTTGGCTTGCGAAAAGCACCTTGAAGTAACCAATGAATCCATAGTTGTTAACGAAGACGACGATGATTATACCTGGAATGAATCCAATGCAATTTCCATAGTACTCAATGGTAATTCTATTGAATGTAATTCCAGTAAAGTTAGCATCGATGGCACAAAGGCAACAATCACATCGGCTGGGCAATATTTAATCTCTGGAACATTAACTAACGGGCAAATAGTTGTTAATACTCAGGACGAATCAACCGTAAAGTTATTAATGAATGGAGTAAACATTAATTGCAGCAATACCGCTCCTCTATATATCTACAATGCTAAAAAAGCGGTTTTATTACTACTAGAAAATACAGAAAATGTTTTTACGGATGGTTCAACCTATACTTTTGCAAGCGGAGAGGATGAACCCAATGCAACAATATACAGCAAAGCCGATTTAACGATCTACGGAGATGGAAATTTAACTGTAAATGGAAATTACAACGATGGAATCACCAGTAAGGATGGACTAATTATTAAGAACGCCAATTTATCTGTAACAGCAAAGGATGATGGCATTAGAGGAAAAGACTACTTAATTACCGCAGCATCTGCATTCACTATAAACGCTGGTGGCGATGGAATAAAATCCGACAACGATGAAAACTCTACTGCTGGCTATATCAATATTGAGTCAGGCACATTCAACATCACATCTGTGGGTGACGGGATTTCGGCCACAACTAACATCAACATAACCGATGGTAGTTTTGATATAAAAACAGGAGGAGGAAGCAATTACACCACCTCAACATCCGCAAAAGGATTAAAAGCAGGCAATAACCTATCAATTAACTGCGAAACACTTTCGGTAAATTCGGCCGACGATGCGTTACACTCTAACAACACTCTTGAATTTAATTATGGTGATGCAACTATTAGCGCTGCAGACGATGGCATTCATGCAGACAACTCGGCTACAATAAACAATGGGGCTATAACCATTTCAGAATCTTACGAGGGACTTGAAAGCGCATTAATTACAGTTAACGGCGGCAACATCCATATCACTGCAAGCGATGATGGCATAAATGGTGCTGGTGGTTCGGTTATTTCAACTCAATATGGCAATGTTGCATCGGGCAATATGTTCATTAATGGAGGCTACATTTATGTCAATGCTAGTGGCGACGGAGTCGACATAAATGGCTCTATAACCATGACAGATGGAAAACTAATTGTTCACGGCCCCACCAACAATGGCAATGGAGCAATTGATTACGATGGAACATTCAAACTAACCGGGGGTTATTTAGTTGCCGTTGGTAGTTCTGGTATGGCTCAAGCACCCAGTTCATCATCTACGCAGAATTCTTTACTAATCAACCTAACTTCATCGCAACAGGCTACAACTCCAATTAACATCTTGAATACAGATGGAACTCAAGTTTTGAGTTTCAAATCAAACAAAACCTATCAATCCTTAGTGTTTTCATCTCCAGCAATTGCAAGCGGACAAAACTACAACGTTTACCTTGGCGGAAGTAATACAGGAACACTTACAGATGGGATATACGAAGGAGGAAACTATACTGCTGGAACAAAATACACAACATTCACGGTATCCAGCATAGTTACAAAAATTGGGAACACAGGGGGCCATCCATAATATAATTGAAGTTAATGGTTAAAATAAAGGGCTTACTGCCCTTTATTTTTTTGCATGCATTCTTCAAAACTCGTTAACTTTACAGTGCAACAATTGATTTTGACTATGAGCGAAGTTGAAAAATACATAGCAACCTTTCCGGTTGAAGTACAGATACTTTTGCATCAAATTCGCAGTGTTATAAAAGAAAAAGCCCCCAGTGCTACTGAAGTTATAAAGTATGCAATGCCCACCTATGTTCTAAAAGAGAACCTTGTTCATTTTGCTGGCTATAAGAACCACATTGGGTTTTACCCAACCCCATCGGGCATAGAAACGTTTAAAAATAAAATTACCGAATACAAATGGTCAAAAGGCGCGGTGCAGTTTCCAATAGATAAACCTTTACCACTTGATTTAATTGGAAGGATTGTAGAGTTTAGGGTAAAAGAGGTGATAAATAAAAACAAATAATCGTTATTAATAATGAACATCAAAAAAACTAATGACAGGATATTACTCTTAATCATATCATTAATAAGTGTAATTTTTCAACTCAGTTTTTACAACTTGTTCGAGTTTCATCGCGATGAACTGCTTTACTTCTCACTAGGACAACACTTGGCATTGGGATACCATTCTGTACCGCCATTCATCGGCATGTTGGCATTTGTATCAACAAAACTATTTGGTTACACGCTATTTGCAGCGAAGTTCTTCCCTGCACTTGCGGGGGGTATACTTATCTATCTTAGTGGAATAATTGCAAAAGAACTGAAGGGTGGGTTATACGCTCAAATCCTTACTGCAATATCACTACTTGTTTCGTTGCTTTTTATCAGAGCATTTGGATTATTCCAACCAGTTGTTTTCGATATTCTGTTCTGGACATTAGCTATTTATCTTTTTATCCGATATCTGAATTCAAATCAGCCTAAATACATACTACTTTTTGGAGTTGCGATTGGTATTGGGTTTTTAAACAAATACAATATCTTATTCCTTGTTATTTCCCTTTTCACAGCAGTTATCTTCACCCAACACCGAAAAATTTACACATTAAAACATCTTTACATTGCTGCCCTAGTTGCATTTGCAATAGTATTGCCAAATATTGTTTGGCAAATTGTAAACGGGTTTCCTGTAATTGAGCACATGGCAGAACTGCGCGATTCGCAACTAGTAAATATGAATCCCGCTATTTTTCTTTCGGAACAATTACTTATGGTTATTCCATCGACCATTATTGCTATTCCCGCAATATTTTTCCTTTTAATGTCGAAACATATGAAAGATTATAGGGTGCTTGGATACTATGCGGTTGCCGTATTAGCCGTTTTCCTACTTTTAGATGGTAAGACATACTACACTGCAGGGATATATCCTATGTTAATTGCCAGTGGCGCGGTAGTTTTCGAGAAAATTTTAAAAAGACTCTACTCCAGAATAATACTTATTGCAATTTTACTTGTGCTTGGATATATCAACCTACCAATGGGAAAACCCATTTATAAACCAGAGGAATTAGTTGTGTATTTTGATAAAGTTGAAAAACTAACGGGTAATAACGCTATAAGACGTGATGAGGATAACAATTATAACAAGTTACCGCAGGATTACTCCGATATGCTCGGCTGGAAAGAACTTACCAGTATTACAAACAAAGCTTGGCAATTGGTGCAAAATAAAAATAGTTCCATTATATATGCTGAAAACTATGGACAAGCAGGGGCTATTTGTGTTATTGGGAAAAGATACAATCTGCCTAACGCTTTAAGTTTTAGCGATAACTTTAGGTTTTGGCTTCCAAAATCATTTTCAACTGAAATAACTGAGGTTATATACATTAATGATGAAATAGGAGAGGATGTACAAGAACTCTTTGCGGACATTCAAAAAGTCGGGAAAATCAGCAACCCTCTGGCTCGTGAGTATGGAACTACAGTATACCTATGCAGAAATCCAAAAAAAAGTTTTAATAAGTTTTGGAAAGAAGTAATAAATAGCCAAGAATAGTAAAATTATGAAAATACTAGCATTAGAAAAAGAAGTTGAGGGAGTTGATTGGAGCACTGTTGATGAAGTCTTAAAGCAGGAAGCGCTTCATGTTTATGAACTCCAAAAACAAGGAATTGTTAGGGAAATTTACTTCAACCAGAATCATTGTGCTGTTATAATTCTTGAATGTGATAACGCGACTATGGCAAAAAAAACATTAAGCGAGTTACCTCTAGTAAAGAATGGACTAATTGATTTCGATGTAATGGAGTTAAGCGCATACAATGGTTTTGACAGAATTATCGAAAAATAAACTTAACAATGAAAAAATTAACCTATGAAGGACTAATGCTGATGGAGCAATATTTGCTCAAAAGTTGGAGCATAGAAACAAGCAGTAAATGGACTGCCGATAATCCCTACAGAGGACAATGCGGGGTTACTGCACTTGTAATTAACGATTTGCTTGGTGGTAACATACTGAGAACCGAAGTGGAGGGACAATGGCATTTCTACAACAGAATTGACAGCGAACGTTATGATTTCACTAGCAAACAGTTCAACTTCGAAATTGACTACCAAGATATTGAATCAAACAGAGATGAGGCGTTTGCTGACACCAATGAGTTTCAGTATTCAACGTTAAAAAAAGCAATGGAACAACAATACAAAAATGCCCCAGATTAAATTCTGGGGCATTTTTATTTATTTTTCTACTTAACCTGATCTAGCAATACCTCCACTGCCTTCTCCAACTGTTGATCGCGGCCTGTTGCAATTACCGAAGGTTCATTCTTAATTACATAATCAGGAACGGCTTCTAGGTTTTCCATCCACAGGCCATTCATCTCCTTTGAACTAACAGGAACCATTCCCCACCGAGTTTCACCATCTTGTAAAAGTTCCCAGCCTGCAAAACTACAAGTACCTGGCACAGGCATACCGATCACCTTCCCTATCCCTAATTGCTGATAACCGCAGGCAAAGCAACTTGCATCGCTATAGTTGGCTTCTCCAACAAGGGCAACCGTAGGTTTAGTCCAACGGAAAGTTGGCTCAGAGCCTAAAACTCTAGTATCGGTCTGGTACTCAATGTACTTTTTACCTGTAAAAAACATTGCTAAATCAGACACAAGGTCGCCACCACCGTTAAACCGGGTATCAACAATAATACCTTTACGATTGTGATATTTACCCATCATCTCGCTATAAGTGTCGCGGTAAGGACCATCGCCCATTCCCTCAACGTGGACATAGCCTAACTGTCCGTTGCTTAACTTTTCAACTTCAGCCTGATTTTTCTTAACCCAACGTTTGTAAAGCAAATCGCTCTCCTCGTAAGCCAATATTGGCTTAACTGTGTACTGTTTTGTGGAACTTGTTGCAGGGTCGAAAACATCAATAAGTGTAAATTTGCCAACCTTGCGGTTTAGGTATTGGGCATAATCGGTATTGAAGACAACGAGCTCACCATCAATCTTCTGAATTACCATCCCTGGCTTAATGTCAATTTTAGCTTTATCGAGCGGCCCTCCAAGTAGAACCTCCAAAATTTTAATTCCATCCCCAGTATAGGAGTAATCTGCAAATACGCCCAGCGATGCGGTTTGGTCTCCATCGCTAGTTCTATAGCTATAGCGAGCACCTGAATGCGAGCCATTGAGCTCTCCCAGCATCTCCGATAGCATCTCGGCAAATTCAAAACCATTATCGATATATGGAAGATATTTTTCGTAGTGCTTAGTTAACTCCTTCCAGTTAATTCCATGATACTGTTTTGTGTAGAAGCCTTTTTCCGTACGAAGAGCAACATGATCGAACATTGACTTACGCTCTGCATATTTATCAATTCTGATCTCACTATTGATTTTTACAGCCTCCTGCTTTCCTTTATCTAAATTAACCTTGTAAATCTTTCCATCGGCAAGTAGGAATAGGTTCTTCATATCCTTATCCCACTCAAAGGAGCCGGAGTTAATATCGAGTTCTATCTCCATTTTAGCCTCCTTTGTGCGAAGATTAACACTCCACAAGTTGTATCCCTTTTCAAAACTAGATAAATAGTAAAGCGTCTCGGCGTCTTTAGATAGAGTGGCATCAGCAATTGACGATGAGTTGATTGTGAACTTTGCAAATCGTTCATTCAAGTTTTCCCAATCAAACTTTAGCGTGCTGTCCTTTTTAGGTTCTTCGGCTTTTTTCTTTTTATCCTTGGATTTTTCGTCCTCTTTTTTCTTTGCAGCATCTTTTGTTTCCTTCTCTTTCTCCTCTATAGATTTTAAAAGAGCAAACTCATCCTTGCTTAACTTAAACCTATCCCAAGCCTCACGGGTAAAGAACATGCTGTAAATATCGGACTGGCGCTCGCCGCTGTTAGCGTAACTGCGCAAACCCTCGCGGGTTGATGCCCATATCATCTGCTTTCCACCATTTACCCATTTAGGACGATAATCCTCATGTCCATTCTGCGTTAGGTTGATATAGGGCGATTTTCCATCGGCAGCAACTAAAATCACCTCACCATTCGACATTACAGGAGAATAATCCACCAACAACCATTTACTATCGGGACTCCAAGTAAAATACGGTCCACCATCGCTCATATAGTAGAGTTCGTTGGAGGTTAGAATCGTTCTGATTTGCTTTGATTCCAGATTGTAAATCTTAAGATTGGTTCTATTCTCGATAAATGCAAGGTCCTTTCCATCGGGAGAGAACTCAGGTTGAGTGTTCTCGTTGTCGTTATCAATTAAAAGTTCCTCTTTAA
>CAZTVB010000042.1:0-11313 GCA_964616315.1 uncultured Rikenellaceae bacterium | reverse complement strand
AAGTTACAGAATTTGAATCTTTCTTTTTTTGTTGTTCCTTATTTGCTTGTTGTGTAGATGTTTGAATTTGGCTTTCATCAATAATATCTTGATGTTGTTCGATTTTACTCTCTTTTGAAGGAGCATAAACGTAGTTAACCTTTGTTTGAAACGACATCAACCCAATTAATACTGCAATTACAGGAATTGCAAGGGTGTACTTAATTAGAACAGATTTAGGAGTTTTATTAGTTGTCATCATGGCGAATCGTTTTTTTAGGAGTTTAGCACTAAATGAATTGGCTACCCTTGGTGTAACAGAACTGGCCAAATAGTTCAGCAGTAGTTGCTGGTAGGCATATTTACAAGCACCATCCTTAACAACGCTGAAATCGGCTAAGAATTCATGCACCTCGCGCATATCCTTTTTGATAAAATGCGCTAAGGGATTAAACCAATGGAGAACCTGAAAGAGCTCGGCAAGCAGCAGATCGAGCGTGTGGAACTGCTTAACATGAACAAGTTCATGCTGTATTAGCAGTTGGTTTTCCTTTAGCTGAAAATCCTTTTGTGGTAATACAATAATTCCAAAGAACGAAAATGTTTGATTCCAGTAATCCGAAACAATTACCCTTTTACCGTACAACCTTTCAACTCTGGAGTGTTTTAAAAGATTTACGCCAAACCTAATAAGCATGTAGAGCAGACGAAGTAATATTAAAGAGCTAACTATTAGGTATAAGTAAAAAGTAACATTGCTAATGTTGTTTGAGTTCAAGAAAGAAATATAGGGTTGGTTAGCAGTTATTTGTTGCCCAGCACCCGTTATTTCAGGAATTGTAGTTTCAAATGCAGGAATCACAACTGTTTTGTAACTAATGAATTTAATGAAAGGGAATAGAGAGGCGAAAACAATGGTAAAAACCAAGTAAAACCTGCTAATTACAAATTGCTGATTTTTGCGGAATAGCAAAAGGTACAACCCATACAGGGCAGTAAATGCCACTGTCGATTTTAACAGGTAAATTAAGATACTAGTGTTTTCCATTGTTTTCGTCCTCTTTGCGTTTTTCTATTTCCTTCTCAAGCAGCAACTTCAATTCCTCCAGCTCGCTTAGGCTCACATCTCGATCCGAGGTAAAGAACGAGGCGAAGCGCTCAACGGAGCTGTTGAAGTGCTTGCTTAGCACATGGCGGAAACTTAACCGAGCGTAATCCTTTTTCGTTACCAAAGGGTGGTACTGATGGTTTTTGCCATAAGCAGTATACCCTACCATGCCCTTTTTCTCGAGTATTCGGACTATGGTGGAAACGGTGGTGTACGCCGGTTTTGGTTCCGGGAACTCATCAAGGATATCCTTTACGAAAGCCTTTTCTAGCTTCCATAGATAATCCATTACTTGCTCTTCTGCTTTTGTTAACTCTTTCATATCGCAAATATAACTATAGTTTTTAGTTAATCAACTAAAAGTTATAGTTTGTTTTAAAATAAATTTTATTTTATTGATAATCATTGTTTTGCGTGTTTAGGTTTGCATAAATCACTTTAACTACTTTTAACTCATAGAGGGACAATTGAGGTTTTTCAAATAAAATGCCCTGTAAATAATAAGGTATTTTTACATTATCTTTGTGCCGAAATTTTTGATGGATGGATTTTAAACTACATAAAACTGATAACGGCTCATCAGCAAGGGCTGGTGAAATAACAACGGATCACGGGGTAATTGAAACTCCAATATTTATGCCGGTGGGGACTGTTGGAAGTGTGAAGGGAGTTTCACACAGGGAGTTGGAAAACGACATTAATGCTCAAATAATTCTGGGTAACACATATCATTTATATTTACGTCCAGGGTTGGATGTACTGGAGCAAGCGGGGGGATTACATAAATTTACCACTTGGGATAGACCAATATTGACCGATAGCGGAGGTTATCAGGTTTTTTCGTTAGCAGATAACCGGAAGTTAAGCAATAATGGAGCATCGTTCCGTTCGCATATCGATGGGTCTTTGTATCTGTTTACACCCGAGGGTGTAATGGATATTCAGCGTACAATTGGTGCGGATATTATTATGGCATTCGATGAATGCCCTCCAGGCGATGCCGATTACGATTACGCTCGTAAATCGTTGGATTTAACCGAGAAGTGGCTTAAGCGTTGCATCGATAGGTTCGATTCAACCGAACCAAAGTATGGTTATAACCAAACACTATTTCCAATTGTGCAGGGATGCGTTTATCCTGATTTGCGAAAACGTGCGGCTGAGAATGTTGCTAAGTGTAATAGGGATGGAAATGCAATTGGAGGTTTATCGGTTGGAGAGCCAGCCGAGGTGATGTACGAGATGATTGAAGTTGTAAATGCAATACTACCTAAGGATAAACCTCGATACCTTATGGGGGTTGGCACTCCTGAGAACATTCTGGAAGGAATAGCCCGCGGGGTAGATATGTTCGATTGTGTTATGCCAACTCGTAATGGCCGCAATGGAATGATTTTTACCTCAGAGGGGATTATCAACATTAGAAATCAGAGGTGGAAGAATGATTTTTCGCCTATCGATCCGCTTGGCGCAACTTTTGTAGATATTCGATACTCGAAAGCTTACCTGAGACATATGTTTATTGCAGGCGAAATGCTTGGTCCTCAAATTGCAAGTATCCACAACCTAGGGTTCTATCTTTGGTTGGTTCGCGAAGCGCGAAAACATATTCTTGAAGGCGATTTCATGGCATGGAAGAATCAAATGGTCAAAAAAATATCTACTCGATTATAGAAAATTATAATTTAGCACTCTACAAAATCTCTGAATGAAAAAACTAGATTTATATATCATTAAAAAGTTTATCGGCACTTATTTTTATGCAATACTATTGATCGTTGGGATTGCCGTAATTTTTGATATTTCGGAGAAGATAGATGACTTTATGGAAAAAGGCGCTCCACTGAGTGCTATTATATTTAAGTATTACATCAACTTTATTCCATACTTTGCCAATCTGTTTAGTTCGCTTTTTACCTTTATTGCAGTTATATTTTTTACATCCAAAATGGCCTATAATACTGAGATTATTGCCATTTTAAGTAGTGGAGTAAGTTTTAAGCGAATGATGTATCCCTATTTTATTTCTGCAGCAATAATTGCGGTATTTTCCTTTGCATTGAATAGTTTTATTATACCCCCTGCAAATGCCGTAAGGGTCGATTTTCAGAATAAATACGTTAAGAATCCATACCAAAATACCGAGCGCAACATTCACCGTCAGGTAAGGCCGGGCATATTCATTTATATGCGCTCATTTAATACGTTTAGTCAAATTGCATACAATTTATCGGTGGAGAAGTTTGAGGATGGAGAACTTAAATCGAAACTAATTTCCGATTATGCTCAGTGGGATTCAACCAAACAGAAATGGGTGGTAAATAACTATTACATTAGGGATTACCTTGATAATGATGAGAAAGTTACAAGTGGTACAAGCATTGATACCTCAATTTATGTTACGCCGAAGGAGTTTAGTCAAAGGCTTAATGTAATTGAGACAATGAACTTTTTTCAGTTAAACGACTTTATAGCTGAGCAAAAACTTCAGGGTGCCGATAATATTGAAACTTTATTGATTGAAAAATACACCCGAATAGCAGATCCTTTCTCTACATTTATTCTTACATTAATAGGTGTTTCGCTTTCATCTAGGAAAGTCAGAGGAGGAATTGGTTTGCATATTGGTTTGGGCATGGCGCTCAGTTTCTCGTATATTCTATTTATGCGATTCTCTACAATGTTTGCTATTGGAGGGCAATTAAGTCCAATACTCGCCGTTTGGCTACCCAGTATTATTTTTTCGTTTATTGCAATAGGCCTTTATAGGATGGCTCCAAAGTAAAATTTTCATTAAACAGTCGTTTTTGAAGTTAATAATTTGACTATCAATTTTGTAGTTCTTGGTGGGCGTAAAAAGTCCACCAATATTTTTTATTTTTGGCTATGTTTTCGTAATGTTGCAGTTTCTTTTTAAATTCTAAAAGGAAGTTTTGGTGGCAAATTAAATTAGTAACTAACAAACAAATCTATGCCTTTAAAAAACAAGATTGAAGAGTTAAAGAAGCGTAAAGAGGAGGTTCTTCAGGGTGGAGGAGAACAGGCCGTAGCAAAACAGGTAGCTATGGGTAAGTTAACTGCCCGTGAACGTATTATTGCGCTACTCGACGAGGACTCGTTCAATGAGTACGATATGTTCGTTGAGCATGAAGCCCGTGACTTTGGGATGGACGGGAAAACACTTCATGGCGATGGTGTTATTATTGGAACAGGATCGATTTATGGTGCTCCTGTTGCTGTTTTTGCTCAGGATTTTACAGTGGCCGGCGGTTCTCTGGGATTTATGCATGCCCGCAAGATCACTAAGATTATGGATTATGCGCTCCGCATGAGAATTCCTTTGATTGGAATTAACGATTCAGGTGGTGCTCGTATTCAAGAGGGGGTTAACTCCTTGGCTGGTTATGGTGAGATTTTCTGGCGGAATACGCTCTCAAGCGGTATTATCCCTCAAATTTCTGTGATACTCGGCCCTTGTGCTGGTGGAGCCGTTTACTCACCTGCTCTTACCGATTTTGTGTTTGTAGTTGATAAAATATCTAAAATGTTTATCACTGGTCCTGAGGTTATTAAATCTGTTCTTGGTGAGGAGATTTCTCAGGAAGATCTTGGCGGTGCAAAAGTTCATGCCATGATTACAGGTAATGCCCATTTCTACTCTGAGAGTGAGTTTGAATGTTTTGAGCAGATAAAGAAACTGATTACTTTCATTCCTTGGAATAATACTCGTAAGGCCCGTAGGTTTGAGCCAAAAGATCCAAAATCAGTATTTAACATTAACGAAATTGTACCTGGCGATCCAAAGGAGCCATATGATGTTCGTAATGTAATTCGTGCAATTGTTGATGATTCCGACTTCTTCGAGATTCAGGAAATGTGGGCAGGCAACATTGTTATCGGTTTTGGCCGTTTAAATGGCGAAACTGTTGGTTTTGTGGCTAACCAGCCTATGGTAATGGCAGGTGTGCTTGATGTTGACAGTTCTGATAAGGCTGCGCGATTTATCCGCTACTGCGATGCATTCAGTATCCCTTTATGTACATTGGTTGACCTACCAGGTTACCTACCAGGTATTGACCAAGAGCATGCTGGCGTTATTCGTCACGGAGCAAAATTACTTTACGCTTATAGCGAGGCATCTGTTCCAAAAATGACAGTTATTTTACGTAAGGCATATGGTGGAGGCTATATTGCAATGAGTTCACGCCACTTACGTGCTGATTTTGTATTTGCTTGGCCAGGTGCTGAGATTGCTGTTATGGGTCCAGAGGGTGCTGCAAATATCATTTTCCGTAAGGAGATTACCGAAGCAGAAAACCCTGACGAGATGCGCCGTAAAAAGGTTGAAGAGTATAAGGAAAAATTTGCTAATCCTTATGTTGCTGCCGCTAAAGGGTATATTGATACAGTTATTGAACCAGAGGAAACCCGTAAGTTACTGCTACATGCTTTGGAAGTGTCGAGCACCAAGGTGGCCGACCGTCCATTCAAAAAGCACGGAATTCCACCATTCTAAAAATTAGAACAAGTGGTTTTAATAATGCAATTATTAACTAACGAATCTTCTAAACCAAATAAATATGTCATTAAGTAGACTTGATAATAGAGTGTTAACGGCTTTTATCCCCGGAACAATTGTTGACGTTAAGGTTAAGGTTGGACAAGAGGTAAAGCAAGGAGACATTCTCGTAATTTTGGATGCCATGAAAATGCATAACAGAATTTTAGCCCCAATAAACACTAAAGTAAAAGAGGTTAATGTTAAACCTGGCGATAGGGTATGTAGGGGTTTTATAATGGTGGTTCTTGAATAGATAATAACCATAAAAAATAGTAAAGGGAATCGAACAGGTTCCCTTTACTATTTTATAACAGTACAACCTTGGAGAAGTAGTTACTCATTCTATTATCGATAACGGGAATTGTTTTAAAAATTCCATACACAGTGGAACCACTCCCCGACATGGCCGCATATGTAGCGCCGTGTTCATACATCCATTTTTTTATAAAAGCAATTTCTGTATGTTGAGAAAACACCGCTTCCTCAAAATCATTCTTTATATTATTTGGCCAGTTGGCAATATCCGTTTTTAATAATGTTTCAAGATTAGTTTTCCAAGGCTTTGGGGTTGATTGCATATATGCTTTACCTGTGTTAATATGTATGCCTGGATTAATTAGTAGTATGTAGTAGCCATTGAGCGATAATTCAAATGGTTCAAGAATTTCGCCACGTCCACGTCCAATACAGGGAGTGTTTAGAATAAAGAAAGGACAATCGCTTCCAAGTTCTAATGCTAAATTTATTAATTGCTTGTTGTCTAGAAGATTTCCTGCTAGTTCGTTGATTGCTTTTAGAGCAAAAGCCCCATCTGCCGAACCACCACCTAGTCCAGCACCCGTTGGAATTAATTTATGCAAATGCATTCGCATTGAGGGTAGTGGTTGTATGCTGTTTATCAAATTATACGCTTTTATGCAAAGGTTATTTTCGGGTGCGCAGTCAAGCTTAATACCTGTTTGAGAAAAGGTTAATGGCTCTCGCTGGGAATCATCAATGGTAATTTCCAAAATATCTTTTAGTTCTTTTACTGGGTAAAACAAAGTAGATATGTTGTGATAGCCATCACTACGGCGTTCAACAATATTCAACCCGATATTAATTTTTGCATTTGGGTAAACAATCATTTTTGGATGTATTAAGGAAGTGTAAACAATTCAAGTAAAATATGACAAAAGTAAGCATTGAAAAACAATATTCTTCAATTTAAAACTATAAGCGGAACCAAAATTGGTTACTTTTGTAGGATAATGTGAGTATAGATAAAAAAATCAACTATTAATTAAATACAAAGACAATGAGAAAAGGTATTATTGCTTCGTTTGCAATTGTTGCATTGGTAATGCTATTTAATAGTGCAAAGGCTCAATTCAGTTTCGGTGTTTTTGCAGACCCTCAGTTATCTTGGTTTAACTCCGATACCAAAAAATACGACCCTAATGGTTCTGTGGCCAGTTTGAATGTTGGATTTACTGCCGAAAAGTATTTTGCTGAACGATATGCAATATCAACTGGGCTGTCTCTCAACAGTCTAGGTGGAAATATCCGCTTTAGCGATGTTTTTACGCTTGAAACTAAAGATGGTAATTATACTGTTGCTGCTGGTGATAATGTAAAGTTCAAAGCACAATACATTACAATGCCACTAGGATTTAAGTTTAGAACAAATCAAATTGGTTATTCTACTTACTATGCAACTGTTGGTTTGAAAGGAAATATTAGATTGAAAGGTTTTGCGTGGGAGGAGGCTAATAATGTTGATAGAGAGACTGCTACCGACCATTTTGCTTTTGCTTTTGCTTCCTACTATATTGGTGCAGGAATGGAATACTCCTTAGGCTCTGAGAGTGCAATTCAACTTGGTGTTGCATTTACCAGTGGTTTAACCAAGTTTTTGGATGTTGACAATGGCTCTTTGGTTTCACAAAGTCTTTCCTTGAGAATAGGAGTTGTTTTTTAATTTTTATTGTTGATGAGAATTGCGCTTGCACAGCTGAACTACACTGTTAATCATTTTGAGGGGAATATTGCCAAAATGGTTGATACAATTAATAGGGCAAAAACCGATAGGGTTGATTTGATTGTTTTTTCTGAACTTGCAGTATGTGGATATCCTCCACATGATTTGCTTGAGCGTGAGGAGTTTGTAAAAAAATGCGTTGAGGCAGTCAAAAAACTAGCGAGTCATTCTGTTGGAATCTCTGTAATTGTAGGTGCTCCAAGTTTGAACACAAGCCCTCGGGGAAAAATGCTGTTCAACTCGGCCTATGTTCTTTCCGAAGGGAAAATTGCAAGCGTACATCACAAATCGCTTTTGCCCGATTACGATGTTTTTGACGAGTACCGTTACTTTGAGCCAAATGTCGACCAGTATTCATTAGCAAATATCGGCAATTCAAAAATTGCCATTACGGTTTGCGAGGATTTGTGGGACGACCAGCCTGTAACATCATCGTTTGGTAGGGAAATGCTTTACCGCACTTCTCCAATGGAGAAACTATCGAAGTTAAATCCTGATTTTATAATCAACATAGCGGCATCGCCCTTTAATTACAATAGCGAGGAGAGTCGCTTAGAGGTTTTTCGCAGTAATGTTGCTCGTTACGGATTGCCTGTTATATACGTAAATCAAGTTGGAGGCAATACGGAGTTACTTTTTGATGGTGGCTCAATGGTGCTTAACTCCAAGGGCGACGTAATGCATTTGCTCAAGAGTTTTGAGGAAGACTATTTTGTGATTGATACAGGTGATTTAAACTTGAACATTCATCAAAGTATTGAAAGTGATGAGCAGATGAGAATTGCGCGTATTCACGATGCCTTAGTTATGGGTATCCGCGATTACTTCAAAAAGATGGGATTTACTAAAGCAACACTAGGCTTATCGGGAGGAATCGATTCAGCAGTTGTTCTTGCGCTTGCGCAAAGGGCTTTAGGTTCTGAGGCAATTCGTGTACTGTTGATGCCCTCACAGTACTCGTCACAGCACTCCATCGACGATGCTGTTGCTTTAGCCAAGAAACTTAACATTCAGTACGATATTGTTGGTATTCAGCCAATTTTCGATTCGTTCAAAAATCAACTTAAACCCATATTCGAAGGGCTTGAGGAGAATATCACCGAGGAAAATATTCAGGCTCGGACAAGAGGAACTCTACTTATGGCACTTTCCAATAAATTTGGACATTTGCTACTAAATACATCCAACAAAAGTGAGGCTGCAGTTGGCTACGGAACACTTTACGGCGACATGAATGGCGCAATTAGTGTGCTTGGCGATGTATATAAGACCGATGTTTACCGTTTAGCAAACTACATCAATAAAAATGAGGAAATTATTCCAATAAACACGATTGTAAAACCACCATCAGCAGAGTTAAGGCCAGACCAAAAGGATTCCGATTCACTACCGCCTTATGATATTTTGGATGCAATTCTGTTTGCATACATTGAGCAACAGCTCAGCGCCGATAAAATCATTGAGCAGGGTTTCAGTGAGGAAACGGTAACCAGAGCGATACGTTTAGTTAACATTAATGAGTATAAACGATTCCAGGCGCCTCCAATTCTAAGGGTTTCATCTAAAGCATTTGGGTTTGGGAGAAAAATGCCATTGGTGGCGAAATGGTAATCATTTAAAATTGCATGAAATTCCGAATAGATAACTTCGTTATTGCTATTATAGCAGTTATTATTCTTGCATATCTGCAACCGAGTTGGGGTGCAAAAAGCAGTCTTGTTCCTTTCGATTTAATTGGAAGTATCGGCATATCCTTGGTATTCTTTTTCTATGGCTTAAGGCTTAGCCCTGAAAAAATTAGAAATGGATTACTTAACTGGAAGTTGCACTTAATGGTGCAGTTCTCAACATTTTTAATTTTTCCACTGTTCATAATTATTTTCAAACCAATTGTGCAAACCGAGCAAGGGTATAGTTTGTGGTTATCATTCCTTTTTTTAGCGGCTTTACCTTCAACTGTATCATCATCTGTGGTAATGGTTTCAATAGCCAAGGGCAATATTCCAGCGGCAATTTTCAATGCAAGTATCTCTGGCTTAATTGGAATTGTTATCACTCCGCTATGGATGGGTTTATTTTTGCAGCAATCAGCAAGCGATTTCAACTTGGGTAGCATTTACATTAAGTTGGTTGTTGAAATTCTTATATCAGTTGTTGCAGGAACAATTCTGCAGCGTAAATTGGGCAAATATGCTTTGAAGTGGAATAAACACATATCAACGTTCGATAAATCGGTTGTTTTGATAATAATCTATAAAAGCTTTTCCGAATCGTTCGATAAGAAAGTGTTTAGTTCAGTGGGTGCACCCGAATTACTTTTGATTTTTACTGCAACATTAAGTTTGTTCTTTACAATGTATTTTCTAACAGGCTATTTGGCTAAATGGCTCGGATTTAATAAGGAAGATAGCATAACTGCTCAGTTTTGTGGAACAAAAAAATCGTTGATACATGGTACTGTTTTCTCCAAGATATTATTTCCAAACACCATATCAATAGGTATAATTCTTTTGCCTTTAATGCTATTTCACGCTCTTCAAATCTTCATTGTCAGCATAATTGCTACAAAACTTGGAAAGCGAAAATTGGAATAACTAAAATAGGCTGTAAGTATCTTTTTTAAAGTGACTTACGATTACGAAGCCAAAATTATGTTAAAAATATGCTACATAGCATAAAAAGTTATAATTTTGAAGGATTAATCAGAAATGTTGTACCATGGCTCAGCATCATATCGACATAGAAAACGTTTTCGAAGGGGTGTGCGGTCTTTTCCCCAATTTAAAACCCGATGAAAGGGAGAAAATGCACAAGAATTTCTCGTGCATGAATGTTCGAAAAGGCGAAATTATTTACCGGGAGGGAGATAAACCTACCGGATTAATTTGTTTATCGCGCGGAAAAGTTAAACTATACAAGGAGGGCGTTGGTGGTCGCGACCAAATTGTGCGAATGGCTAAACCTATTGGTTTTATTGGTTATCGTGCACTTTTTGCTGATGAAAATTATTCTGCAACTGCCCAAGCGCTTGAGGATTCGATTGTTTGCTCAATTGATAAGGATATATTCATGGATATCCTTCGCAATAATGCTGAATTAACACTACACATTCTTAAATCTGTTGCTACAGAGCTTGGTTTTTCAACCAATAGAACAGTAACTCTTACCCAAAAGCACATTCGTGGTCGTTTGGCCGAATCGTTGGTATTTTTACGTGACACCTACGGTTTTGAGGACGATGCTAAAACTCTTAAGGTTTACCTCTCACGCGAGGATTTGGCAAACCTCTCCAATATGACTACATCAAACGCAATCAGAACCCTATCCAGCTTCTCCGATGAGGGCGTAATTGAACTCGATGGTCGTAGAATCAAAATTCTTGATCAGTATAAACTTGAGCGTATTAGCGATTTAGGGTAATTCTAACACGGTAGTTCTAGCAAGTAAAATACTACTCCTGATAGTAGATTCGTTTTACCCGTCGCGATATCGACGTTAATACTTCGTATGGAATAGTTTCCAGCGCTTTAGCCACATCGTATATAGTTGGGTTGGCGCCAAATATTGTCACCTCATCACCTTCGGCAACATCAATTCCTGTGGCATCAATGGTGCAAGTATCCATACTTATGTTACCAATAGTGG
>CAZTVB010000041.1:0-11522 GCA_964616315.1 uncultured Rikenellaceae bacterium | reverse complement strand
TGCTCCCAACTTTATTTATGCCGCTTAGCGGATTTTAAATAGATTGCAAAAATAAATTCTACTCCAGGTGAGAAATCGCTTGGAGTTTTTTTATCTTTAAGAAAGATTAAAAATGATTTTCCAAAATGAAAAAATTAGCACTGCTATACATCGTTTTACTAATAATAACTGGTTGTGAAAAGAAACTAGATGACCAAATTATTGATAACTTACCAATAGATACTTCTT
The DNA here is from genome assembly GCA_964616315.1 of uncultured Rikenellaceae bacterium. GTDB lineage: Bacteria > Bacteroidota > Bacteroidia > Bacteroidales > Tenuifilaceae > SB25. Next base: position 11,294 of record CAZTVB010000041.1, on the reverse strand, counting down.
TCTGTGACAATTTCCCATTAGAAAACTCAACACTAAAGGACAGTGTAGACTATGCCATTATCAATTCTGTTTTGGAATGCTTTTATTCAAATGAAGATTGTATCCACTTTAAACAATCAACAAATTATGGCGTAGGAATTGAAAACATTGAAATGACCCTATCATATAGAAATATTGATTTTGATTCATCCTTATTATTTGATTACAAAACGAAAAATACTAATAGTTACATCCTTACCGATAGTCTACTGAGTAAATCCGTAACGCTTATTAGTCAACAAGAATTAACCTGCATTTTCAACTTTGAAGATGCAGCTTGGGAAAAATACTACGAAAAATACCCTAAATCGGGAGGGTTTCTATCTTTTTTTCGTCCGGGGATAAATATGCAAGGGAATAAGGCAATAGTTGAATACGGGCATTTCATAAATTACCTTGGAGCAATGGGATTTATTGTAGTGCTCGAAAAAACAAACAACAATTGGGATATTACTCATAGAATAAACACTTGGATTTCTAAATAACTTTTCATTAGTTTTGAAACTCTAATCCTTAAAAAAAGACATATTTGAAACATTTGATTTATATCCCTCCGCTTTTTCCTACTTATTCAGATACTATCATTATAAATCAAAAAAATCTGTTAGTTTTGTTGTGAACCTTAAACTAACTAACAATGAAAAAATTTTTCATTTTGGTTTCATTATCAATCCTAACCTATGGATTGCTTGCTCAGGAAGCAGATAACAAAAAAGCCGATAAAGTTAAAACAGGATGGAACGTTGGCGGATTACCAGTGGTTGCTTACGATACCGACTTAGGTTTTGAGTATGGTGCACTGGTTAACTTCTTCAACTACGGCGATGGCTCCATATACCCAAAATATCGACATAATATTTATGCTGAAGTGTCGCGCTATACTAAAGGGAGTGGGATTAATAGATTATTCTACGACTCAAAATATCTTATTCCTGGTTTGCGCATCACGTCTGACTTGGCCTATTTAACTGACAAAACCTACGATTTCTATGGCTTCAATGGCTACGAATCGGTTTACAATATGGATTGGGCTGATGATGAAGCTGACGATTACCGTAGTCGAGCATTTTACAAATATGACCGAAAACTAACTCGTTTCACCACCGACCTACAGGGCAAATTGAAAGATGAGAGATTTGGCTGGGTTGCAGGAATTGGTCTTTACAACTTCCAAGTCGATACTGTTGACATTGATAAATTGAACAAGGGAAAATCGGCCGACGAGGAACTCCCCTATGTTCAAGGAGGTCTATATCAACGATATGTTGATTGGGGAATAATTGACCCAGATGAAAAAGATGGAGGATTTGCTACCTACCTTAAAGTTGGTGCCGTTTTCGATACACGCGATAACGAACCAAACCCAATGAAAGGGATTTGGACTGAAGCAGTATTGACTTACGCACCATCGTTCCTTGGTATTGGAAAAGAATTTGAGCACGCAAAACTATCAATTACACATCGCCAGTACTTTACTATCGTACCCGAACGGTTATCGTTTGTGTATCGCGTAGGATATCAAGGAACTCTTTTTGGTACTTGCCCATTCTACCTTCAACCAAATATGACTACACTATTTTTGCGTGGAGCTACCAGCGAAGGACTAGGTGGTGCAAAGAACCTGCGCGGGATAATCCGCAACCGAGTTGTGGGTGATGGAATTGCATACGGCAATATTGAACTCCGCTGGAAATTTGTAAAGTTTTACTTTATCAAGCAAAATTTCTACCTATCGCTAAACACCTTTGTTGATGGAGGCCAAGTTGTTCAACCAATAAAATTCAATAAAACATTCGCAGAGGCTGGCTACAATGAGGACGAATACTTTAGTGAGGACAAAGAAACCTTACACGCCAGTTGGGGCGCAGGTTTAAGAATAGTAATGAATCAAAACTTTATTATTGCAGTTGACCACGGTAGAGCATTCAAAAAGGACGATGGAGTTGCAGGCACTTACATTGGTTTGAACTTCTTGTTCTAATATTAGTTTACAATACTATAAAAGCAGCAACTAACCGTTGTTGCTTTTTATCTTACTAAAATCATTCGCCATGAAAATAACCGCAGAAACACCGGAGGAATATCTTTCAAAAATTAGCGATGAACAAAGAGAGCCTGTTCTGAAACTCAGAAAGGTTGTAAAAGATAATATACCCCAAGGTTTTGAAGAAACAATAAACTATGGAATGATAGGCTATATTGTTCCTTACTCAATTTACCCAAAAGGCTATGACTGTAAGCCTAAGCAACCGCTGCCATTTATAAACATTGCGGCACAAAAGAATCATATATCACTATACCATATGGGCTTATACGCCAGCCAAGAACTGCTTAATTGGTTTACTGAAGAATATCCTAAATACTCAAAAAGCAAACTCGATATGGGAAAGGGCTGTGTACGTTTTAAAAACAAACAAGAGATACCTTATGAATTGATAGGCCAATTGGCCCAGAAAGTATCAGTGAACGATTGGATTAAAACTTACGAAAACTTACGAAACAAGTCGAAATGATGAAGAAACTAATTTTCGCCACTGCATTGCTATTCCTGTCGACATTGGCTTTCAGCCAAAATAGCAATACAAAATATGACAAAGTACTGGCTGACTCACTTGGTGCTGATGAATATGGAATGCGTTCCTATATCCTTGTTATTCTAAAAACAGGCCCTACCAAAATTGAAAATAAGGATACATTAAATCTCCTTTTCAAAGGACATATGGACAATATTTCTCGCCTTGCAGATGAAGGAAAACTTGTAATTGCAGGTCCCTTTGGCAAAAACGACAGTCAATTCCGAGGAATATTCATACTAAAGGCCAAAAACATTGAGGAAGCCAAAGAAATGGTAAACACCGACCCAACTGTTAAAAGGGGAGTTTTTGATGTAGATTTTTACAACTGGTATGGTTCAGCAGCACTCCCAGTCTACCTTAAAACACACGAGAAAATAGAGGTAAAAAAGCCATAAGGGATTTCTCCCTTATGGTATTAAGAACACAACTGAATCGCCAATACTCCTAACATTACAATCATCTAAAACTGCTGGCGAAAGAACATCGGTTTCCGACTCATCGGCTATTGCTTTTCCTTTAACAAGTATACATACTGAACCTTCGAGCCTTTGCTTATCGTCTTCGGATATTTTCACAACCTTTCCGTTTTTAATTGTTGCCCTTAACTTTTTGGCAGAGTAATCGGAGTAAGGTTTTACGTCGCCAAGCAATTCAGAGGAAATATGTGCAGCAGCTAGAAAATCAAACAAGTTCCTGAACGATTTATTTACCGAAATTAAACTCTCAATCACATTATGACTAATTTTCAATACGCTTAATGGTGTTTCTGCAATAACTGTGTGCCGCCTTAATCCACCTGACAAAAACTCATATGCACCAATGCTATCGGTTGTTTCTCGAACACCAATCAACCTATCACCCTTTATTGCTCTTGCACTTCCGTTTAATACGATATAAATACCGTCGAAAGTTGCTCCCTCTTTATAAACTCGGCTTTCAGCTGGGTAAACTTTCCCCTGCGACATACGAATTATAACGTGGAGATCAGTTTTTGACAATTTGTCAAAGCCTGGAGTGTTTACTAAAACAGACATTGCTTCAAATTCGAAGTCGATGCTTGGCGATGCATCTAACAACCGTTTCATATCTGATTGGATTGAAGCCTCAATTCTTTCAACCTCATCGGGCTCTAATCGACCTTGCTTACGCAGCCTCTCAACCATTTCCTGCTGCTGATTTAACAAAGAACGCGATGCTAGTTGGGTTTCAATTGCCTTGCAAACATCGGGATAGGTATCTTTCAAGTTTCTGATAAATGTTAATCCAGTAATTCTATTTTCATTGAGTTCATCCTCTATGGCAGTTAATAGCTCTGCTTGCTTGTTGGTTTCATCGGTCATTGAAAAACCAATAATCAAACTCGAAAGCGATTTAATATTCTCCTCCTGAGCAGTGACAAAGGCTCTTGCACAATCGTAACTGGTTGCTAAACGATTAAAGAAACTTCGCTTCCAAAAAATACCAATTAGAGGCAAGCCCTGAAGTTTTGCCGTTGTTTTTGGGGTATGCCAAAGCATCTCAATATCCTGCCTTGCCGACAAAGAAACCCTACCACCAGAATCCATCAAATAATCAATCTGGTCCGAAAGAATATTAACTCCATTCGAACTTAACAACCCTTCGCTAAACTGACGCCAATAACTCTCCTTTTCCTTCTGCAATAGTCTCTTACGAGTTTCGGCTATGGCATCCTCCATTTTAAATGACCTTACCTCTTCCGAAATTTCGTATGTATCAATTAAAAACTCACGTACCTTTTCCCAGTTAGCATCGGCCATGAACCGGTTTTCCTTCATCTTCTCAATCTCCTTCTCGCCACTAAGTTTAATTTGATTTAGGGATTGCTGCATCAGTTCAGCCTTTATTTCTCCAATTTTCGATAATCCTAATTTATCAATCAACCATTTTACTGTTGTGGCATTTATCAGAGATGTTAACACAACCAAACCAGCGGTAAGAGTTAACACCTGCGACCGTACCTCCAATGGTATTTTCTCCTCAATAGCAACAATAAGCGCCAGCGCTAAACCAACCGCACCACGTAATCCTCCCCACCAAAGCACAATGGAATCTTTAAAACTTAGGCCATACCCAATTCGTTTCATTATTGGATAGAAAACATAGATAGTTCCTAGGCGAGCAACGTGAACCCCAACATAGATAATCAGCAGCACTATTAAATCGTTAAAAGTGAAGGTAACCTGTTGCGCAATAACAACGCCAACAATAATAAAAATCAAAGTATTGGCGATAAAAGCGGCCAACTCCCAGAACTCGTGAAGGAAATGAGTTACTCCTGGACTAACTCTTGTTTTACCTGGCCCTGCCATTGCAATACCCAATGTAACAACAGCAATAACTCCCGATACATGAAAAACATTCTCGGCTAAAAAGAAAGTCAAGTATGCTGCACCAATAATTACAGTGATTTCAATTAATGCATCGTTAAAAACCCGTTTAATCCAACTAATAACAAGCCAGCCAACAGCACCTCCCACAACAACACCACCAAGCGAAATCTTAAAGAATTGAATAAATGCATTACCTCCAGAGTTATCGCCTACAACCAAAGCAAATATTGCCAAAAAGAACACGATTGCGGTACCGTCGTTCAGCATCGATTCACTTTCAGTTATCGTGGAAAGTTTCTTGCTTGCCCCAACCTCTTTAAGTATGGCAACCACTGCAACAGGGTCTGTTGCACTAACAATTGCACCAAACAGGAATGCAATAATCCAAGTCCAATGACCCAATCCGAGACCAAGGCTATTAATCATCATCACAAACAACGCAGTAATAATCATAGCAACTACAATTCCAGGAATTGCTAGGATTAATGAATTCACCAAGGATTTCTTGAATGTATGCAAATGAAGTGCGTAGGCTGCCTCAAAAATCAAAGTAGGTAAGAAAAGATATAGTATTAAATGTGGGTCTATGCTACCGGCCCACTTTACAGAATCGGCAATTGCCACCATTCCGAATTGCTGAAGAATCTCTGAACGTGTTAAAACACCCAATAGCAATCCAATTATTAACAATGATATTGTATATGGCAGCGGACCCTTTTTAAGCAAATGGCGAGTTGCTGTTCCAACAAACAACGATATAATAATGAATAATAGCGGAGCAAGGTTTGTTCCATGCCCCGATTGTCCCTCCTGTTCAACGGCCTGGTGCTGTTCTTGCAACTGATGCGATTTCACCAGTGCAGTATCTGCAGTTTGCGAAACCACTGAATCGTTTGCAAACGAGTCGGAAGCAAGAAGCAATCCAACGATTAGAATTGCAAACAGAATAGAGACTTTGAATAATCTCAATAAATTTGATTTTGCAGCCATAACAACCAATTTTATAGCAATTTATGAAATTGGCTGAACAATAGCAATGTTGAACTGGATATTTTAAAAGTCAGTTGAAAAACCCAACTTATTTTCCTTCAAGCATTTTTTGTAAAGCATACATCTCATCCCTATATCGAGCAGCCTCAATAAAGTTCAACTCTTTAGCCTCTTTCTCCATCGACTTTTTAGCCTTATCAATTGCTTTTACAAGTTGTTCCTTGCTCATATACTGAACCACAGGGTCGGCAGCATAATCAACCTTTTCGGGCTCAACGTAAACATTCACAGTTTGACCAGTTGTAAGTTTACCCCCAAGTATTGATGTTTTGGCCTTTACAATTTGTGTTGGAGTAATTCCGTTCTGCTCGTTATACTTTAACTGCTTTTCACGCCTACGATTGGTTTCCTCAATGGTGATCCGCATCGATTCGGTAATCTTATCGGCATACATAATTACCTTACCATTGATATTACGTGCTGCACGGCCTGATGTTTGCGTTAATGAGCGCGCGGAGCGCAGGAATCCTTCCTTATCTGCATCCAATATGGCAACCAATGACACTTCGGGCAAATCTAATCCCTCACGCAGTAGGTTTACACCCACCAATACATCGAACAATCCCTTGCGTAAATCCTCCATTATCTGCACCCGCTCCAAAGTGTCAACATCGGAGTGAATGTAGCGGCAACGAATGTTGATTTTAGCCAGATATTTTACCAGTTCTTCTGCCATACGCTTAGTGAGCGTAGTAACAAGCACACGCTCGTCCAACACCACGCATCGGTTTATCTCGCCAATCAAATCATCTACTTGATTTAAACTGGGCTTAACATATATAACTGGGTCCAACAATCCGGTAGGGCGCACCACTTGATCCACCACAACACCTTGACACTTCTGCAACTCGTAATCGGCCGGAGTTGCGCTAACATAGATTGTTTGACCAATCAACCCTTCAAACTCATCGAACTTCAAGGGTCTATTGTCAATTGCCGCAGGCAAACGGAAACCGTACTCAACAAGAGTTTGCTTTCGGGAGTTATCGCCACCATACATCGCACGTATTTGCGGAATGGTAACGTGACTCTCGTCAATAACCATTATAAAATCCTTCGGAAAATAATCGAGCAAACAGAATGGACGCATACCAGGCGGACGACCATCGAAGTAACGCGAGTAGTTCTCAATTCCAGGGCAATAACCCAACTCACGAATCATCTCCAAATCGTACTCAACCCTTTGATGAAGCCTTTTGGCCTCTGCATGTCTATCGATACTTTTGAAGTACTCAACCTGCTTCATCATATCATCCTGAATCTGATAAATGGCCTGAGTCATGCGTTCCTTTCCTGCAATAAAAATGTTAGCAGGATATATCACTGTTTCGGTAAAAGTATCAATAAGTCGTCCGCTAATTGGGTCGAAAACCTCCAACGCTTCAATATCATCACCCCAAAAAATCACCCTCACACCCCTATCGCCATAAGCAAGGTAAACATCAACACTATCGCCCTTTACACGGAATGTTCCACGCTTAAACTCAACCTCATTGCGGGAATATAAACTATCCACCAATTGACGTAGAAATTGATTTCGACCTATACGTTGCCCAACACTTAAATGAATTGTACTGTTGTAAAAATCCTGCGGATTGCCAATACCGTATAGGCACGAAACCGACGAAACCACAATAACATCCTTACGACCAGAAAGTAGCGATGATGTTGCACTGAGCCTTAACTTCTCAATCTCATCGTTAATGGATAAATCCTTCTCTATGTAAGTGTCGGTAACGGGCAAGTAGGCCTCGGGTTGGTAGTAATCGTAATACGACACAAAATATTCAACGGCATTATCGGGGAAGAAACTCTTAAACTCACCGTAAAGCTGAGCCGCTAACGTTTTGTTGTGGCTAAGCACAAGCACTGGCCTGTTAGCCTTAGCAACCACATTGGCAACTGTGAAAGTTTTTCCCGACCCTGTAACACCAAGCAAGGTCTGATACCTATCGCCACGCTCCAACCCCTCAGTAAGTTGCCTAATGGCCTCGGGCTGATCACCAGATGGCTTAAACTCGGAAGTAAGTTTGTACTCCATCGAATATTTTTTCGTAAAAATAGGTGATTTTTATAGAGTAGTAAACTTAAATTATGTTCTATTCACCAAAACGATAACCAATGCCAGATTCAGTAATAAGTAATTCGGGTTTTGAAGGGTTTTTCTCTATTTTCTTTCTAAGTTGAGCAACAAATACCCTTAAATACTGGGTTTGTTCAACATAACCAAAACCCCATACTTGTCTTAAAATAAATTTATGAGTTAAAACACGTCCACTATTCTTCACAAACAGACTAAGCAATGCAAACTCTGTTGACGTTAATTTCAATATTTCCTCTCCCTTACGTGCTACATGGTTTAGCATATCCACAGAAAGATCACCAAATTCACAAATCGGCTCATTTTGGTTTATCTCACTATAACGTTTTGCAACTCGAATGCGAGCAAGCAACTCACCACTTCTGAATGGCTTAGTGATATAATCATTTGCCCCGTTATCTAGCGCTGTAATTATATCCTCCTCCGAATTTCGAACAGACAAAATAATAATGGGTCTAGAGTACCACTCCCTTAACCTTTTTAAAATTTCCTGACCATCGATATCTGGTAAACCTAAATCCAGAATAATTAACGAAGGATTATGAGTGGCAGCATCAACTAATCCATCCTTTCCACACATAGAATGTATTACATTAAACCCATTTGCCGACAATGTTATCTCCAGCAATCTCCGAATCTGGATTTCGTCATCAACTATTAGGATTGTATCTATCTCATTCATTTTCGACTAATTTATTTCTTTAATTTCTGACTCTGGCGTAGGAATTTGTATTATAAATTTAGCACCACCATTTTTCCTGTTTTCAGCAAAAACTTTACCCTTATGGGCATCCACAAAACCTTTAACTATTGACAAACCTAATCCTAAACCTCCAGTTTTGCTTCCTGTAACCCTATAAAATTTATCGAACAAATTATTCAAAGCACTATCAGGAAATCCAGAACCTCTATCAAGCACCTCAATGGTCAGCAAACTATCATTATGCATAGCATTAAGCCTTATAGTAGAGTTCAATGGCGCATGCTGACAAGCATTCAACAATAAATTATAAAGTATCTGTTCCATCAAACCAAAATCAACCCTTACAAAAGGTATATCCTTTTGAATTCCAATATTCAACTTGAACAACTTTAATTCCTCCTTCAAATCGCTTACCACTTTATTTATCAAATCGTTTATATCATACCAGTCCAATCGAACACTCAGTCTTCCACTTTCCAATCGCGATATATTTAATAAATTCTCTATTAACCTATTCAAACGTAAAGAAGCAATAGAAATCTCATTATTTAACTCATTATGAATCTTACTATTCGAAGGCTGTGACATTAGGGTGTCCGAAGCACCCATAATTGTGGCAACAGGGATTCTCAACTCATGCGAGATAGAATTAAAGAGCGTTTTATAAAGTTTATCGGACTCTTCGAGTATCTCCCCTTTCTTGGCAAGTTCTCCCAAAAATTCCCTTTCAAGTGCATTTGAAATTAATGTAACAAAAGTATTCCAAAGCACTTGCTTATCATCAGAAAACGGCTCCACCATCTTAACAGATAAAACACCAAGTTTTATTCTAGTTCCAACTAATGGATAGTAAGTATAATAACATGTAGAAAAATTATCAGAATATGCTCCTGCTACTTTTGAATTCTCGTAAGTCCAAACTGCAGCCTTAAACTCTTTTGAACCTAATCTCTTTTCTGAAACGAGTCTATTTTTATTCTCTAAAACATTACTTCCATCCTGCAGAATCAGAAAAGATTTAACTTCAAAATATTTTTCCAAATTATACTCAGTAACCCTTTGCACTTCCTCAATGCCAACTGACTTTGAAAGTTCCTTTGTCAACTGAAACAATGAGTTTGTTCTAGCCTCCTTATCGCGGGTTAATTTCTCTTGCCGTCTGAGTCTTGAAGTGAAAACTCCATTCAACAAGACAATAAAAAAGAACATGAAAAACAAAAGTATATCTTCAGTTTTATCGATATGAAAAGTATAATGTGGAGGGATAAAGAAAAAGTTCCAAATAAGCGATGATAATGTTGATGCTAATAGGATTGGACCTATTCCAAGGAATGTAGCCAGAACCGAAACAACAAAAAGCATTACAAATGAAACCACATGGTAGCCCTGAGCATTAGAAATTGGAATACAAACCAAAGTAGTTACCCCAACTACAATTACAGCTATCGCATATTGAATAATTTGCTCATCTCTAACAATCAATTTCAATTGCTTCTTGTTTCTCTTTGCATTCATTTGCTTTTAAAGTTTTTGTAAAGTTATACCTAAAAGAAATAACAAAGCAACTATTTAACGCTCGCAGGGTTAGTTCCCCAAATTATTGCTCTAATTAAAGCAAATACTGCAATAATCTCCAATCGTCCAGCCCACATTTGAAAAATATAAATTATTTCAACTGCTGGGGACATTTCCGGACAGGTAATTCCAGATGAAAGCCCCACTGTTCCTTGAGCCGATGAAGCCTCAAACAAAACATCCACAAACCGATATTGTCCATTTGTAATTATCATTGTTGCAATTGAAGAACCTAAAATTAATAGGAAAAATAAAATGGCCATTGTTGCGGACTTTGTAAATTCTTCATTCATTTCATCTGGTAGAATTGTTCGCCCATTAAAGTGTATGGTTTTAACAGTATGCCTAGTTAAAAAAACCTTACTTACTTGCCATTTCAATCCCTTCTTTAAAATCAAGAACCGAATCATTTTTATTCCACCAACCGTAGCACCAGAAGCGCCTCCTATAAACATTGCTACTGAACAAATGTAGACTATCGACAACCAATCCCAATGTAAAATATTCGAGGTTTGCCAACCTGTTGTCGAAAGCGCACTTACAAACTGAAATATTCCCTCTCTAACAGGATTTGGCACACTTGACGCCCTTGTCAACAAATAGACTTGAATAATACTACCAACTACAAATAGGAAAATCAGCGACCGTGTTTGAATATCTTTCCAAATCTGATCGATTTTACCCTTAAATAACACTTTGTAATAAAAAGGCAAGGAAAATGTCCCAAGTATCATTGGAAGTAAGTATAACATTTCCATTGAGGGAGAGTTATAGGTAGCCATATGGTCATCCAAAGTGCTAAAGCCTCCAGTGCAAATCCCAGACATTGCATGATTAATAGAATCGAATAAATTTTCAGTAAATGGATAATTTGGTAAAATTATTTTAGTCCCAATAAC
>CAZTVB010000040.1:2471-11555 GCA_964616315.1 uncultured Rikenellaceae bacterium | reverse complement strand
AAAACAAAAACCATATAGAATTAAATAAATACAACAATGGGTAAAATTATTGGAATCGATTTAGGAACAACCAACTCATGTGTTTCCGTAATGGAAGGAAACGAGCCGGTTGTAATAACCAATAGCGAAGGTAAACGCACAACTCCTTCGATTGTTGGTTTTGTAGAAAACGGAGAACGCAAGGTTGGTGATCCTGCAAAACGTCAGGCTATTATCAACCCACAAAAAACTGTATCCTCCATTAAACGCTTCATGGGTGAAACCTACGACAAGGTTGCTGCCGTTGAAGTTCCACGCGTACCTTACAAAGTAACTCGTGGCGAAAACAACACTCCACGTGTTGATATAGATGGCAGACTTTACACTCCTCAGGAAATTTCGGCTATGGTACTTCAAAAAATGAAGAAAACCGCCGAGGATTACCTTGGACAAGAGGTTACAGAGGCTGTTATCACGGTTCCTGCTTACTTCAGCGACTCACAACGCCAAGCAACTAAGGAAGCTGGTGAGATTGCTGGCTTAAAAGTTCGTCGTATTATCAACGAGCCTACTGCTGCTGCATTGGCTTACGGAATGGACAAAAAACATCAGGATGTTAAAGTGGCTGTATTCGACCTTGGTGGTGGTACTTTCGATATTTCAATACTTGAACTAGGCGATGGCGTATTCGAAGTAAAATCGACTAACGGAGATACTCACCTTGGTGGTGACGACTTTGACCAAGTTATTATTGATTGGTTGGCAGAAGAGTTCCTAAAAGATGAAGGAATTGATTTGCGTAAAGACCCAATGGCTTTACAGCGTTTGAAAGAAGCAGCAGAAAAAGCTAAGATTGAACTTTCGAGCACAACATCTAGCGAAATCAACCTGCCATACATTATGCCAGTTAATGGAATTCCAAAACACTTGGTAAGATCATTAACCCGTGCACAATTCGAGAAATTATCTGACAACTTATTCCAACGCACCATTGAGCCTTGCCGCAAGGCATTATCTGATGCAGGTTTACAAGCATCGGACATTGATGAGGTTATTTTGGTTGGAGGCTCAACCCGTATTCCTCATGTACAGCAAATTGTTGAGAAATTCTTTGGTCGCACACCTAACAAGAGCGTAAACCCTGATGAGGTTGTTGCTGTTGGTGCTGCTATCCAAGGTGGTGTGTTAACTGGCGAGGTTAAGGACGTATTGCTACTTGACGTTACTCCACTTTCGCTAGGTATTGAAACTCTTGGTGGAGTTTTCACCAGGTTGATTGATGCAAACACAACAATTCCAACACGCAAATCTGAAACTTTCACCACTGCGGCTGATAATCAACCTTCGGTTGAGATACACATTCTACAGGGCGAGCGTCAACTTGCAAAGGATAACAAAACTATTGGACGCTTCCACCTTGATGGTCTACCTCCAGCACCACGCGGAGTACCCCAAATTGAGGTAACTTTCGATATCGATGCTAACGGTATTCTACACGTTACCGCTAAGGACAAAGGAACTGGCAAAGAACAAAAAATCCGTATTGAGGCATCATCGGGCCTTACCGATGAGGAAATCAAGCGTATGCGCGAAGAAGCACTTCGTAACGAGGCTGCCGACAAGGAGGCAAGGGAGAAAATCAACGCTGCTGATAGCATGATTTTCCAAACCGAAAAGCAGCTAAAAGAGTTTGGAGACAAACTACCTGCCGACAAGAAAGGCCCAATTGAGCAAGGTTTAGCAAAACTAAAAGAGGCTCACAAGAGTCAAGACATTGCTGCAATTGAAACTGCTACTAACGAGTTAAATGCTGCATGGCAGGCTGCATCGGAGGAGATGTACAAAGCACAAGGAGCTGGCCAACAACAGGAGCAACAAGCAAACCCTAATGCAGGAGCATCATCGGGCAACCCAAAAGACGACAAAGAGGTTACTGATGTTGACTTTGAAGAGGTTAAGTAACAATACACAAAATTATAGCAAAGAAAGCTGTCGGACAACCGGCAGCTTTTCTTTTTTCGTTTGTAAATAGGCATAAACTTTGGTGATAAAAAAGAATCAGTAAATTTGTAAGGAACAATAAACTCAAGTTTAACCAATGAGAACTAATATACTATTGCTTTCGGCAGTATCACTTCTAATTTCATTTGCTGATTTGGCGTTTGGACAAAACGATACTATTAATCAGGTTGATAAACTTAACCGCAAACAAGGATATTGGACAAAATCGTACCCCAATGGCAAAATGGCCTACGAGGGCAGATTTAAAGACGATATGCCAATTGGAGAGTTTAAAAGATTCCGAGAGGATGGAACACTGAAAGTAGCGCTTAATTACAACAACACAGGCAATTACTCCAAGGCCACCTTTTACACATCGGACGGAAAGGTTGTTGCTGAAGGATTTTACTCCGAAAAAAACAAGGATAGTCTCTGGCAATACTATAATGCAAACTCAACCTTGGTTTATGAAGAGCTATATGTTAAAGGAGTTAAGCACGGACGTTATAAGCAGTACTATGAAAATGGCAAAACAATGGAAACCATTCCTTATATCAATGGAAAAATAGATGGAGTAATGGTACAATTTCACGCCAACGGACTTAACAAGGCAATAGTGAATTTTTCGAATGGTCAACAGAATGGGCCAATTAAACTTTTTTACGATAACGGAAAAGCAAGAATAGAGGGCAACTATCTAAATGGACTAAAAAACGGTGAATGGAAATTCTACGATGCTGATGGAAAACTAACCGATAAAATAAATTACAACAAAGGAATACCCGAGAACTACAACAAATTAGCTGAAAGAGAGAACAAAGAACTAGAATTAATGTTCCGTAATGCAGGACGAATACAAGAACCAACAACTGAAAGCCTATTGGAAAGTGCTGGTGCTAGACCTTATTAAACTCAAAAACAAATGAAAAATATTTCACTGCTGACATTTATATTATTTGCAATAACTGCAAATTTCAGCACAAGTGCTCAGGACAAATACTTTGTAAAATTTACAGATAAAGACAACTCCACCTATTCTATAGAAAACCCCTCTGCATTTTTATCGGAACGGGCAATAAGTCGACGCACAAAACAAGGTATCAGCATTACTCAAGAAGATTTACCAGTTAACTCAAACTATGTCCAACAAGTTCAAAACACAGGAGCTATAGTTGACTATAGCCTTAAATGGTTCAACGGAGTAGTTGTAACAATAACCAACAGCAATCAACTTACTTCAATTCAAAGCCTTTCATTTGTTAGCAGTACTAATAAAATATACCAATCGGGGGTAAAAGGTTCTAAACTAACTTACGAAAAATGCAAAGCCATATCTCCGGAGAAGAAAGTATTATCCACCCTTGAGTTGAATTATGGCAACTCATCAACCCAAATTAAGATGATGAATGGCCACATATTACATAACGCAGGTTTTTTAGGCGAAGGAATTCAAATTGCAGTCATTGATGCCGGTTTTTGGGATGTGGATTCTCATCAGGCATTTGACAGCCTAAGAACACGCAGCAGAATACTTGGCACCAAGGACTTCATCAACCCCAACTCCAATATTTATCAAGAAGATAGCCATGGGATGATGGTTCTATCCACCATGGGCGGGTATATTGCAGGACAATTAATAGGAACTGCACCAAGGGCAAAATACTGGTTGATTAGAACCGAAAACGCAAGCGTGGAACAAATCTACGAGGAGTATGCATGGGCCGCAGGAGCCGAATTTGCCGATAGCGTAGGAGCCGACATTATTAATACATCCTTAGGATACTCTACTTTTGATGTCGAATCGCAAAACCATCCATACAGTGACCTTGACGGAAGCAAAACACCCATTACAAAAGCAGCAAACATTGCAGCATCTAAAGGTATGGTAGTTGTTGTTAGCGCAGGAAACGAGGGTAACGATGACTGGTACTACATATCAGCACCAGCCGATTCACCCCATGTTTTAACCGTTGGTGCGGTGGACAAATACAAAAACAAAGCAGCATTCAGTTCATTTGGCCCAACAGCAGACGGTAGAATAAAACCCGATGCTTGCGCAATGGGTCAGGCTGCGGTTGTAGCAAGCACAGTTGGATTGACTGGCACCAATAATGGAACATCTTTTTCATCACCAATAATGGCCGGAATGATAGCCTGTTTATGGCAAGCAAAGCCAACACTCACTTCAACCGAAATCATTAATCTAGTTAAGACAAATTCAAGCAATGCAAGCTCTCCAAACAATAGCATTGGGTATGGAATACCTGATTTTTCGACAACCGTGGGAGTAGATTCCGAAATAATCGGTTCCGATAAAATCACTATTTCTCCAAACCCTTTCAACAATGTAATTAAGTTACATTTACCTGAAATTGCGGAAGGCTTAGCCGAATACTCAGTTATTTCTATAATCGGAAAAACAATAAAAATTAAAAAAGAGAGCGTTATTAATCATCAGCTTGAAATAAACCTTCCAACCACTACCCCTGCGGGAAGCTATATTTTAAGAGTTACGGCAGGCTCTAAAGTCTATTTTGCAAAAGCAGTTAAAAACTAAGATGGACAATAGTCAAAACAAATTCTCGCTCTTCGAACTCAACAAATTAATAAAGGAGGTACTGTCGAAATCATTACCCGATAGTTATTGGGTTATTGCGGAGATTAGCGAGATAAACGAGCATCCGTCAGGGCATTGCTACTTGGAACTAATACAAAAGGATGAGGCAACGGATAGCATTAAAGCCAAAGCCAGAGCAAACATTTGGAGCTACACCTATAGAATGCTAAAACCCTACTTTGAAACAATGACAAACCGGTCTCTATCCAGAGGTATGAGCATCCTTGTTAATGCACAAGTTGTTTTCCATGAAATGTACGGCTATAGCCTAAACATTATAGATATTGAGCCTAGTTTTACCCTCGGAGATATTGAACTGAAACGCAGAGAAACCATAAACAAACTCATTGCCGACGGGGTAATGGATATGAATAAAGAGCAAGAGTTAGATTTGCTACCCAAGCGCATTGCAATAATTTCATCGCCAAGCGCTGCTGGATTACAAGACTTTACGAACCAACTAGACCATAACCAATTTGGCTATCAGTTTGATTATGAACTTTTCCCTTCCGTGATGCAGGGAGATGATGCCGAGGATTCAATTACAAACTCCCTCAACAAAATATATGATATCAAGGAAAACTTTGATGTTGTTGTAATTGTTCGCGGGGGTGGTGCTCAAACCGACCTAGCCTGTTTCGACTCATATCAACTATCATCTAATATTGCACAATTTCCAATACCAATCCTCACGGGCATAGGACACGACAAGGATGTTTCTGTTGCCGATATGGTCGCTTACAAATCATTAAAAACGCCAACAGCAGTGGCGGAATTCCTTATCTCAAGATTTAACGATGCAGAGTCTATTTTAGCAAACTTTACCAATCGGATAGAAACGCTAACGGAACAAATAATCAATACGGAAATAGATAAGTTGAATACCAATCAACTTAAACTACAATACCTTAGTTCAACCATAATATCGCACCAGAAAACAATCATCTCAAACATATCAAAGACCATTCCCTATATATCAAAACAACTAGTCAAAAATCAATCTGACATAGTTCTGGCTAAAAAAACAAAACTATTATTAACTTTGAACTCAGCATTAAACATTCAAAAGTCTACTCTAAATGCAACCCTTATCAAAATCAACAAAGCTGTACCTCAGAGGATAAATGATGAAAAAAACAGGCAAAACTACCTCTTTAGGACAACCCAAAACCTAAATCCCACGAATATATTAGAACGAGGTTACTCAATAACATATTACAATGGTAAAATCCTAAAAAGTGCTGAAATAGTAAATATTGGAGACGAAATAAAAACAATTCTCAAGAAAGGTGAGATTATTGGAAACATTGTAAAAAAAGAACCGTAACAAATAATTGACAAGCATTACTTATAAGCATATCTTTATAATCAATTCAAACAACTTATTGCTCATAAATTGAAACGTACTTTAAAATATTTACCTATTTTTTTTTCAGTGTTGTGGATTTCAGCATCTGCTCAGGTAAATTCACGAAATGCTGTCATTGATAGCCTTACTACAATTGCAAATTCCAACAAAGGAATACTAAGAGTCACAGCATACGATAAAATATCGAGATTGTACTGGCAGTCCAATCCCGACTCATCAATTTACTATGCATCACTGGCTCTTTCCGAGGCAGAGAAAGACAAAAGCGATGCCTGTTACGGAGAGGCATACAATAGTTTAGGAAATGCATACTCAAGCAAAGGAGAGTTCGAACAATCCATTGAGTTTTACACAAAATCAATGGAGCACAGAGAGCGCTCTAACGATATGCTAAAAGTTTCTTACTCTCTCAGCAACCTATCATTCTCATTACAAAACTTAAAACGATACAGCGAAGCAATGGATGCCTTAAAAAGAGCTGCATCGATTTGTAATTCTATTGGCAACGCTCAAGATGAAGCACTAATTAATCAACAAATTGCCTCGCTTTATAAAAATTTACAAGATTTAAATCGTTCCTTGGAGTACGCATTGAAAGCTGTTAATATTAATCTCAGCAACAATATTACATCAGGCTTAGCGAATAATTACAATTTCATTGGACTTCTGCATAAGGATTTAAAAAACTTTGATTTAGCGGAAGAATACTTCCTTAAATCACTGAAAATATGGCAGCAAGAAAAGAATGAAGAAGGACTTTCGAATACATATAACAACCTTGGAATTGTATATGATGAGAAAAAGGATGCTCAAAAAGCTTTGGAATACTACTCAAAATCACTTGAACTATCAAAAAAACTTGATGATTTGAAAGGTATTGCAGTTGCCTATAACAATATTGGATACTTGAGCATTAGAATAAATCAGATTGATGCGGGGATTGACTCTTACCTGAAATCCATAAAGATTAGCCACGACCTAAACGATATTGAAAGTTACTTAAATACATACAATAACATAGCTATTGCTTACCTAAAAATGAACAACATAGAAAAAAGTGAGGAGTATGTAAATTTAGTACTTAAAGAATTCGACAAAGTTAAGGACTTGGCAATAATTCAGGAAACCTACAAAATATTAAGCAATATAAATAGTAAAAAAGGCAATTTCAAAAAAGCATTCGAATATAAAACCATTGAGCTTGCCTATAACGACACCCTTTACACCCAACAACAAACGAGCAATATTATTGAAATGCAAACGCGTTTTGAAACAGAAGCAAAAGAACGCGAAATTCAGATTCTAAAAAAAGATAACGATATTAAACAGCTACAGTTTGAACGACAAAGATTTTTCCAACGGATACTTATAATAATATCGATTTTATTCCTAATCATTCTTGTTGGAGGGGCTATGATTTTCAGGTATATTAGACGATCCAACAAACTATTAGAACAAAAAAACATTGAGTTTGAGAATGCCAATATCAAGCTAATTGAATCGGAAAAGAACTTACGGGAGTTAAATGCAACCAAGGATAAACTGTTCTCCATTATTGCTCACGACTTAAAAAACCCATTCAATGCCTTAATGGGATTTAGCGACTTACTTGACAAGAATTACAACTTCCTTTCGGAAGAGGAACGCAAGGAATACATTGGAGTGGTTAGCGATTCCACTCAGAACCTCTACAAACTGCTCGACAACCTTTTGCAATGGACCCGAACTCAAACAGGAGCAATAACCTATATTTCCGAAAATTTCAAACTATACCCTCTTATAAAGCAAGAAGTTGACATCCTATCACCCAATGCCGACAAAAAGAAAATCAACATCAATCTTAAAGTGGATGAAAACCAAATTGTTCTTGCCGACAAAAACTCAATTGCTACAGTTGTTCGGAATTTAGTTAGTAATGCCATTAAGTTTACCTCAAATGGCGGCTGGATTGAAATTGACGCCAAACAAAACAACAAGTATGTTGAGATTTCTGTTAGTGATTCCGGAATTGGCATTAAGGGCGATGATATCGATAAAATATTCATGCTCGACAGTTCTTTCACCACAAAAGGAACTGCAAATGAATCGGGTACAGGATTAGGACTACTTCTTTGCAAAGAATTTGTCGAGAAAAATAATGGAAAAATCTGGGCAGAAAGTAAAAAAGGAAAAGGAAGTACATTCTACTTCACACTGCCATTGGCATAACCTTTAGCCAAGAAAGTTCCTAAAAATTTCAACCCATAAATTGAACGAATAGAATTACCTTCCTACAAATTTTAGTAATTTAGAGCGTTTAATTTTGCTAAATGCTGAAGTTTCTTACACCTCTCTTACTCCTATTAAATATTAGTGGTTTCGGGCAAACTGCTAAAACCTATTCATTGGACAGTTTAATTGAGAAATCTAAAGTTCTTGCTATTGAAAATCCGCAGGAATCGAGGCGATTAGTTTTGGAAATTGAAAAAATATCAAAGCAAAGTAAGAATGCGGATGATATTATTAAATCGCACATTGCCTTTGCGGAATTCTATATTGCCAACAAATTATGGGTTCAAGCAGAAAACCACATTGACACAGCAACCTCATTGGTAAAAAAACAACAAAACGTCACACAACAGGTAGAATTATTGATTCTACTTGGCAAAAAGCAGTTTAAATCGGGGGACTACGACCAAAGCAAGCATTCGTTAACTCAAGCAACTCAACTTGCAACAAGAACAAAGAATAACGAATTGCTAGTTAACATAAAACTCACAGAAGCAGAATTCTTCAAACAACGGAATAAGCATATCGAATCAATTAGAATACTAAATGAAGCATTAGACATTGCCAACAGAAGCGCGAACAAAAAACTTCTAGCAGAATGTCACCAAAGTATTGGAAGCACCTACTGGCAAACAGGGCATTATAACGAATCGTTAGAGAGTTACTACAAATCTGTCCTGATAAAGGAATCTCTGAAAGACTCAATTGGCATGATTCATCTCCTTAAAAACATTGGATTAGCCTACCGCGAGTTAGGTCAGTACGAAAAAGGAATCACAAACCTAAACCGAGGTCTTGAAATAGCCGAAATGCTAAACGATTCCCTGGAAATTGCGGATATGCTTAACAG
>CAZTVB010000040.1:0-2461 GCA_964616315.1 uncultured Rikenellaceae bacterium | reverse complement strand
CAGGTTTAACCGATTCGAGGAGTCCACTAAGTTTTACAACAAAAGTTTAAACATTCGACAAAGTTTAGGACTAATTCGCTCTCAGATTAGTAGCCACGAAAACATTGCGAGAGCCCTATCGCAAAGAGCATTATACGAAGAAGCCTTAGACAACCTTAGCATTGCTCTCTCATTACAAGAGCGCCTTGTAGACCCCTTGTCAGAAGCATCTACCCTATCTGAAATGGGGAACCTTAATTTATCTAAAGGAAATGTGGCCGAAGCCCTTAGGAGATATTTAATGGCTCTAAAAATCCGACAAACATATGGTAAGGACGAGGATGTAGCAAAATCGTTAACAAATATTGGACTTGCTTACCGAAGGCTTGGAATGTTCAAAAGTGCCATTAAATACCTTGAGCAGGCTCACGAAATTGTTAATAGAAACGAGTTGAATATAAACGACGCATCGTACATACTGCAGAACTTAGGACACATATACTTAGACCAAAAAAACTTTAAAAAAGCCCTGGCAATATATAAAGAGGCACTTACATTAAAGGAAAAGGGAGGCGATGGTGCTGGCACTTCAAAAATTCTTAAAAACATTGCTCAGGTGCAATTGCAGATTAATCAGATTAGTAACTCTAGAGCAATGCTTGCTCAAGCGTTAAAAATATCGAGCAGAATTAATGACCAAAAAGATATAGCCGACATCTTCAACGAAATGGGGAACGTTGAAAAGCAGGCAGGTAACTACGACATTGCCATAAAGCATTACAGAAAAGCTGCTGAAGTTTATCAATCTTTATCGAATTTCGACAGTAAAGCGCTATGCATTAGAAAAATTGGCGAAATTCAGATTATAAAAAAACAATTCCCGGAAGCAGAGGAAAACATCAACCAATCCATTAAAATAGGATTCCAAACCGGGAATGCATACTTAAAGTCCTATGGATACTTAGCAAAACATGAGCTTTACAAAGCAAAAGGAAACCATAAGTTAGCATTATCAAACTATATTTTACATACAAAAATTAAGGATAGCCTCGAAAACCTCAAACGTAACGAAGCAAACCTTGAAGCACAATTAGATCTAGAGCTTGACCAAAAGAAGACAGAGATAAAGGTTATGGAAGCCGAGGTGGAAACATTGAAACAAAAAGCAGAGCTGGACAAAGCCAACATCGAAAAACAACGAAATTTCCGCAACTTTCTTGTCATGGTCATACTCCTTGTAGTAACTCTACTTGGTGCAGCAATGCTCAGCTTTTTGCAAAAACGAAAATACGCTACTGCTTTAGAAGAGAAAATTGATGAGATTAACCAAATAAACGAAAAACTTATTGAGTCTGAAACCCATTTAAAACAGACAGTCCAAACAAAAGATAAACTTTTCTCCATTATTGCACACGACCTCCGAAGCCCATTCACTGCACTAGTGGGACTATCCGAGATACTTTCCGAAAAATCAAACGAACTAAGCACAGAGGAGATTGCAGAGCTTAGCAAGCACATACACCAATCGGCAACCGGAGTGTTGGCATTAACCGACAACCTTTTGAGTTGGTCAAGAAGCCAAACAGGCAAACTAACAATTAATCCACAAACCCACTCCCTGAAAGAAATTATTGATAACATTATTACCGTAGCCTCAATCCCAGCACAAGAGAAAAAAATTACCATAAACACAAAAATTGGCAATGATTTAAACATATACGCCGATTACGACACTATAAGCACAGCCATTAGAAACCTGATTAGCAACGCCATAAAATTTACGCCTACAGGCGGAAGCATATCAGTATTGGGCCAGAATATTTCAGGCTATATCGAGATAAAGGTTAGCGACACAGGGGTTGGAATTGAGCCTGAAAATTTAGCAAAACTATTTAGGGTTGATGGACTTACCACCAAAGGCACTAATCAAGAAAGTGGAACGGGGCTAGGATTGATACTATGCAAAGAGTTTGTTGAGAAAAACAATGGAAATATTTCAGTAGAAAGCATCATAGGATTAGGAACAACATTCACCATAACAATACCTGTCAATGACTAAAAAAACACTAAAATACAGCGAAGCAATTAGCGAGATTGAAGATATTGTAGCACAAATTGAATCCAACGAGTTGGATATTGATGAACTAACTGACAAATTGAAGCGAGTATCGGAACTTCTTAAATTTTGCAAGGCAAAACTTCGCAGTACAGAGGAAGAGGTTCAGAAAATTATGAAAGATTTCGCAGAGGAGTAATACAACATACCATTATTTAGTATAGATTATTACAAAATTTACATATCTTAAAGGGCTGAAACTTATATCAACAGTATTTTTAAATGGCTTATAGGATTCTAATAGCGTGTGGTTCTGAAAAACTAAATCAGGAAATAAAATGTGTTCTTGGTTTAGCCGAAGATGAGTTTTTGGTAAGTTCATTAACTAAAACTGAAAACATCATCAAAAGCATCACTGACCTTAAT
>CAZTVB010000039.1:0-11617 GCA_964616315.1 uncultured Rikenellaceae bacterium | reverse complement strand
CCGTCGACACCATTAGCGCAACAATAATTTTACAATCGTATTTGGAAAGTTTAAGTTATAAACATTAATTATAAAGATGATTTACCCTGTTTACATTTATGGCTCGCCAGTGCTACGGAAAGTAGCGCAGGATATCACTCCCGATTACCCAAACCTGAAGCAGCTCATTAGCGATATGTTCGAAACTATGTATCAATCGGACGGAATTGGACTTGCTGCTCCTCAAATTGGGCTATCTATTCGGTTATTTGTTATTGATGGTTCAGCGTTAGAAGAAGATGACCCAGCCCTAAAAGGGTTCAAGAAAGCTTTTATCAACGCTCAAATTGTAGAACGGCTCGACGAGATGGTTCGATATAGCGAGGGTTGCCTCAGCATACCAAACCTACACGAGGAGGTTGAGCGCGAAAGCAAAATTAGAATTAAGTATGTTGACGAGAATTTTCAACCCCACGAGGAAGTGTATGAGGGAATGGCTGCACGAATTATTCAGCATGAATACGACCACCTCGATGGAATTTTGTTTACTGATAGATTATCGGCAATCAGAAAACAACTCCTAAAATCAAAACTAACGGCAATTTCAAAAGGTAAATTCTCGGCAGATTACAAGTATAAAATCGCTAAATAGATTTAAAAAAACACGCAAAATTGCGTGTTTTTTTTGCTTTCAACTTTTGTTATTCGATAAAATTTCATAACTTAATGTTAGTAAAATTGTTACGCAACATTGAGTTTACCATCCAGCATTCACGAAGTGCCATTTTTCAGGCTACTAATTCCAATTTCCATTGGGATTACAATTCAAATTTACTTTAACATTCTACCCAGTACTCCTATTATTGCAATGGTCTCCACATTGCTTTTCTGCTCACTTTTGATTTCAAGTTATTTCTCAAAACAATGGAAATACCGATGGCTATTCGGCATAACACTAAATGCTTTTTTACTATTTGCTGGATTAACGTTAGCAGTAAATACAGATGCAGACAACACATTACAACCCAACATTAAGACCCAAGCAATTATTCGACTTACTGATTCGCCTCAACAAAGGATTCGCTCACTCAGGGTTAAGTGCAAAGTAATAGAATTAATTCAGAATCAACAGGTAAGACCCTCACACGAAAAAATATTAGCATACTTCGAACTATCCGATACCAGTGCAAGCAAATTAAAGTATGGCGACATCATTGCCGTTAACCTTTCACTAAAGGAATTTGAACGCCCTAAAAATCCAAATCAATTCGATATAGCAAGGTACATGAAACAAGATGGTATCCGATTCTCGACCATTATAAAGAATGAAGAATGGGTTCATCTAGAAAACAACGCAAATCCAATAATTGAGTACTCCCACAAACTTCGCGATAAATTACTTTCAACATTTCAAAAATACGGCATAAGCAACAATCAGCTTGCTGTTCTTTCCGCATTAACGCTTGGATACAAAGACCTTTTAGATGATGAAATCAAAAGGGTTTACTCTTCAACAGGAGCAATGCACATATTGGCTGTTTCAGGGCTACACGTGGGTATTCTTTACTTTATGCTAACTCTTTTATTAAGTGTTATACCGACGAACAAACTTTCAGAAACAATTAAATTGATTACGACACTGCTATTCCTATGGTTCTTTGCAATTCTCACAGGACTTTCTCCCTCAGTTTGCCGTGCGTCCCTCATGTTCTCACTACTAGCCATTGGACGTAACTACGGGGTAAAATCGAATATATTTAACACATTAGCCATAGCAGCATTTGTGCTGTTGGTTGCAAACCCCAACAACTTACTCAATCTTGGATTTCAACTATCATTTTTAGCCGTACTTTCGATTGTTGTTTTTTACCCGTTCATTCATCCTCTGCTCTACTTCAAAAGAAAAATCCCAACCTACATCTGGTCGTTAATTGCCGTATCAATTGCTGCACAAATAGGCACACTGCCCATAACGCTCGGCCAATTTTCGCAATTCCCCAACTATTTTATACTAACCAACCTAATAGCAATTCCTTTGGCCACGGTAATACTATACTTAGCGGTTGTACTTCTTATTGTGTCTCCATTTCCTACTATAGCGGTATGGCTAGGCAAAATCCTTGATGGACTACTCATTGGATTAAACTCGGGATTAAGCTGGGTTGAGGGACTTCCTTTCTCAACTATACTAGGCATACATCTCTCATCAACTCAAATGATTATTCTGATGCTAGGATTCATTTCGCTTTCACTATTCTTATTCTTAAAGCAAGCAAGGTATATTCAACTATCAATTTTATCCCTTACTATAGTTATTGCCCTAGGCTTTTCGCATAAAGCAAGGATATATGAAAACGAACTAGTGATTTTTGATTTACCAAAGAAATCGGCAATCTGCATCAAACTTAATGGAGAAGCATATTTTATAAATATCGACAATTCCAATGATATTGTTGAGCAAAACAAATTTCACCTAGAGGGTTATATCAAACAAAATACAATTAGAGGTCGATATAGTACTATAAGCCCTAACAACAATTACAACACAACCATAATGTTAAACAGAAGCAAAGGATTAGCCCTTGTTGGATCAAATAATTTCATGCTAGCCATGCCCTGCGATGACTCAACTCGTTTCATTCAGAACAGTTCAAAAATTGAAGTGAATGCCATTATGATTAACAGTAACTTTTCGCCAAACATTCTCAACTTCATCAAACCACAAGTAGCAATAATCGACAACTCCGTTCCAAAATGGAGAATTGATAAGATATTGATTACATTGGCTTCAGCAAACATACCCATCCACCATCTAAACTCACAGGGTGCTTACAGGCTAAAACTCAAATAAAAAATATCGTTAAAATGCTAACAATCTCCATAAATTGATATTAATTTGCAGTTTATTTTGCGCTAAAAATTCAATGTAGTTTTTAATAGACTTTCGCAATGAATATTATTATTGTTGGTGCGGGCGAGGTTGGAACCCATTTGGCAACCATGTTAGCAAAGGAGTATCACGATGTGGTTGTGATTGACCCCGATGCTGAAATGCTCAGCCAACTTTCTGCGGCTACCGACGTGGTTACTTTTCAAGGTTCAGCAACCTCCATTAGTGTCCTTAAGGATGCCAATATCAAGAAAGCCGACCTATTCATTGCGGTTGCTCATTCCGAGGAGACAAATATTGTTTCAGCAACATTGGCTAAACGGTTAGGAGCAAAAAAAGTTATTGCCAGAATTGACAAGAACGAGTATTTACAACCAAACAATAAGGAGATTTTTTTGAACCTAGGCATCGACTCCTTAATATATCCAGAACGTTTAGCGGCACGAGAGGTTGTTACTCTGTTAGGACAAACAAGTTCAACCGAGTTTGTAGATTTTTCTGGAGGAAAACTTTCGTTGATTGTATTTAGGCTTGAAGAGGACTCCCCTGTTATAGACTACACATTGCTTCAGGCAACTAAAAATCTCAACAACCTTGATTATAGAGCGGTTGCTATATCCCGTGAAGGCGAAACAATAATACCTCGCGGTAACGACCAGTTTAAGTATAACGATTTGGTTTACGTAATTGCAAACCAAAACGGTATTAAGGATATGATGGAGCATTCGGGCAAAAAGAATATCGACGTTAATAATCTTATGATACTTGGCGGTAGCCGAATTGCAATTCACATTGCCAACGAGTTGGAAAAGTCAATGAACGTAAAATTGATTGAAGTTGACAAGGAAAAGAGTCAAAAACTTGCAGGACAATTTAAAAACGCTTTGGTTATTAATGGCGACGGTCGAAACACCGACCTTCTAATGGAGGAAGGCCTACAATACATGGATGCTTTTGTTGCGGTAACAGGTAATTCTGAAACCAACATCCTTTCCTGCATTGTGGCAAAACGTATGGGAGTTAAAAAAACCATTGCTGAGATAGAAAACATAAACTACATCCGCTTAGCTGAAAGCATTGGTGTAGACACCGTTATCAACAAAAAACTCATCACCGCTAGCCGTATTTTCCGCTACACTATGAGCACCGATGTTTCTGCAATTAAGTGCCTTACTGGCTCCGACGCAGAAGTCCTTGAGTTCATTGTGAAACCTGGCTCCCCAATTACAAAAGGAAGACTTAAAGATATTTCGTTCCCTAAAGATGCAATTATTGGAGGTGTAGTGCGTGGCGATACAGCATTTATAGCTAAAGGTGATAGCGAAATTAAGCCCTACGATAGGGTAGTTGTATTTGCATTGCCATCGGCTATTAATAAAATTGGCAAATTCTTCAACTAACAGCCTTTTGTTCTTAATTAGGAATTGGTATTGTAAAAGAGAAGGTACTACCTTTCCCAACTTCACTCTTAACCAATAACTTTCCACCTATCTTGGTGATTAATTCTCGGCATATAACCAGGCCCAATCCACTACCCTTCTCGTTTGACGTTCCTCGGGTTGATTGAATATTCACAGAATGCAAAAGCGATTCCTTTATATCATCGGGCATTCCAACGCCATTATCCTTTATTGAAACCTCAACAAAATCAACTATTAAATCAACACTTACAACTATTTCCGCATTAGAATAGGAGTACTTAATTGCATTGGCAATTAGGTTTCGAAGAACAGTGCTTACTATATTATAATCGGATTGAACAGAAACTTCGGTATTAACGGAATAACTTATGGTTATATTTTTTACGCCAGCAATGGGTTGCTGATTCGCCACAACTCTCTCAACTAACTCCCTTAGATTAATCTCCTGAGATTCAACAACTACCTGATTTTCCTGTATTTGCGACCAACTTAAAACCTCATCGAGGATTCTGTTGCTGGACAAGCCAACTTCATGAAGATTTGATATCAATTGTGCCCTTTTGGACTCC
The DNA here is from genome assembly GCA_964616315.1 of uncultured Rikenellaceae bacterium. Classification (GTDB taxonomy): domain Bacteria; phylum Bacteroidota; class Bacteroidia; order Bacteroidales; family Tenuifilaceae; genus SB25. The sequence continues at coordinate 6,758 of CAZTVB010000039.1, read as the reverse complement.
GACAAACTAACACTCTCATCCTTCAACAGTTCAGCTAAGCCAATTACGGATGATATTGGATTCTTTAAATCGTGAGCAAGGATGGAAAATAATTTGTCCTTTGTGGAATTTAACTCATCTATCTCACGCTTCTGTACAGTTAGCACCGTTATAATTCTATTTTTTTGTCGGTAGTAGTAAACAAAGACAAATCCGAGAACAACCAGAAGGAACAGGATGAAAGCATAGAGTTTAATGACTGAACGTTGGTACTTTATCTGGTTGTTAAGCGATTGAACCTTCTCCTTTCTCAGCAAATCATCCTCCTGTCGCTTTAGCTCAAACTTATAGTTTTCGGTTAAATGCGTTATTTTCTCAACGAACAAATTTGTAGTTATACTATCGCCAACGGCACAAGCAAGATTTTTAAAGTGATAGGCTCTTTTAATATCTCCAAGTTGAGCGTAGGAGTAACTAAGCCCATCATTGGCATCCTTCTTTATTTGTAAATCGGCAAAACTCTCGTTAAGTGCAAGGCACTTATTGAAATAATAAATAGCTTTCTTGTAATCTTTAACCTTGTTAAAGTAAAGCCCAAGATGCTTGTAAGCTGTAACCAATCCAGTTTGGTCATTCTTATCGGTATAAATATCAATGGCCTTCGAAATATTGGAGTAACAACTATCGTATTCCCCTCTTAAGAACTGGATGTTTCCAATATTTAAGAGTGATGTTGCAATACCTGCAGTGAAATTAATTTTCTTTCGAAGATTTAATGAGTAATTAAAATACAACAACGATGAATCCAAGTCCTTTTTATTCCGATAAATTCCACCTAAAATATTGTAAACATAACTAAGCGTATATTCATCGTTTAACTTCACAGATAAATTAAGACTATACTTACCAAATTCTAAAGCCTTATCGTAGATTTCGAGTCTATTGTAAATATCAGCAACATTATTGTATGCAAAAGCAAGTAATTTCTGATAGTTATTCCGTTTTGATATTTCAATACCCTTAAAGTAGTTGTCCAGCGCATGGGCATAATTACCCTGATTTCGTCTTACAACACCTACTCTATTGTAGATGTCGGCCAATTCATAATCCAACTCTAGTTTCTTAGCAATTTCTATGGCCTGATAGCCATACTTAAGAGCACTGGCAGTATCGGTGTTTCTGTATTCCCAGCAAAGCAACTTTAACGCAACAACCTTGGAGGAGTCGTCGGGTCTTTCAATTAACTTTAGCAAACCGTCAACGGATGTTCCTTGCTGCGAGTAAAGGTTCCCTTTTAGAAATAAAACTAAAACTAAAACGAGGATGAACTTTCCAGTTCTCATCAAATTCACTAATGGCATCACATTTTTAAGTATCAGAAATTCAGCACAAAATTAGCATTCTCCGAGCAAACGAAGGGTTATCTACAAAAAAAATTAAATATTATTCAACACATTCCACCCTTACAGCAGAAAGTTTGAACGGAGCAATTTTACTATAAGGGTCAAGTTCATCGCGTGTAAGCCTATTTACCTGAGCTTCGGTAAAATGCCAAGGCATAAAAACCTCTCCTTCCAGCACTTCGTCGCTAATAATAAGTTTGGTAATTAACTCACCTCGCTTCGACGTTACTCTCACTTTAGAGTTGTTCTTTAGGCTAGCCTTAATAGCATCAACGGGATTCATTAAAACATAGGATTCGTTGGCAAAATCGCGCAATACCTTATTTTTTCTACTCATTGTGCTTGTATGGTAATGATAAAGAATTCTGCCTGAGTTAAGCATAAATGGGTATTCATCGGACACCTTCTCGTTTTGCTCTGCATATTCTACAGGGAAAAGTTTTGCTTTACCAGAGGGAGTGTTGAATGTTTCAGTATAAAGGGTTGATGTTCCAGGATGCTCAGAGTCTGGGCATGGCCACTGAATCCCTTGGGCTTCCAGTCTTCTATGTGAAATACCTCCCATTATTGGAGTTACTCGTGCCAATTCGTCAAATATCTCGGACTCATCGCGATAGTCAGGCATTGAATGCCCCATACGCGCTGCTATTTCATGAATTATCCTCCAATCCTCCCTTGCATCTTCAGGGCAAGCAACAGCCTTCCGAACCCTTAGTACACGCCTATCGCTATTTACAAAAGTTCCATTCTTTTCGGCCCAAGCCGATGCTGGCAGAATAACATCTGCCAAGGCTGTTGTTTCAGTATGGAATATATCCTGCACAACCAAGAATTCTAGTTTTTTCAATCCCTCCTCGGTATGATTTAGGTTGGGGTCGCTAATCATTGGGTTCTCACCCATAATAAACAGCCCCTTTACTTTACCATCGTGAGCGGCCTTTACTATTTCCACCGTAGTTAAACCCGGCTTCTCCGACAGACTCTCGAAAGGAACACCCCAAACCTCTGCCACCTTTTTTCTATTATCGGCATTGGTTACTGGAATATAGCCTGGGTACATACTAGGATGACACCCAACGTCAGTTGCCCCTTGAACGTTATTCTGACCGCGAGGCGGGTCAATTCCGCAACGCTCCTTACCAATATGGCCAGTAATAAGCATCATGTTGAGCAAACTGAACACATTATGCGTTCCAGTTACCTGCTGGCTCATGCCCATGCCAGTAGCAATCATAGCGGTAGCAGATTCGCCATATATTTTTGCAGCAAGTTCAATCTTTTCGGCAGGAACTCCAGTAATCGCCTCAACCTTTTGCGGAGTGTAAGGCTGTACAAGCCGCATTAGTTCTTCAAAAGCCTGCATACCACCCTCTACTCGCTTCTCAATAAATGGCTGCTTTATTAACCCATTTTGAATTATAACATTAATCATTCCATTAAGTAGGGCCACATCGGTTCCTAGTTTTGGCTGCAGCCATACTGTAGAATATTTAACCAGAGGTGTCCACTTTGGGTCAATCACAATAATTTTCATCCCTTTTGCAGCACCACGCTTAACATACGTTGCAGTAATTGGATGTGTTTCAATGATATTATTTCCCGTAACCAACAGGCAGTCGGTAGTTTCGAAATCCTCTATGGAATTGCTTCCAGCTCCATCGCCAATGGACTTAAGCATAGCAGTTACGGTTGATGCATGGCATAACCGCGTACAGTAATCGATATTATTAGTTCCAAATGCAGTTCTGACAAAACGTTGAAAGATGTAATTGTCCTCGTTAGTACATTTTGCCGATGCGTAACCAGCTAACGAGTCCGAGCCATACTTCTGCTTTATCTCGTTGAATTTGTTTACCACCAAAGTCAGGGCTTCATCCCAAGATGATTCCTCGAACTTCCCGTTTCGTTTTATTAACGGTTTAGTGAGGCGTTCGGGACTATGAACAAACTCATACCCAAACCGTCCCTTTACGCATAGCCTTCCATCGTTTGGCGATACACCCTCCACACCATTACTCCGCATAATTTTTCCATCCTGCACTAACAGTTCAATCTGACACCCCACGCCACAGTATGGGCAAGTGGTTCTAACTCTTTTCTCAATGTTATTTAGTTTGATAGTATGCCTATTCGGTCTCTCTACAATCGCACCAGTTGGGCATAACTGAATACATTCGCCACATCCATCGCACTCACTCTTACCCCACACTCCTAGTCCTGCAATTATGTAGGAATCCATCCCTCGCTCATTAAACGATAGAACATTCTTACCCTGTACCTCGTCGCAAGCCTTAATACACCTGAAGCATTTAATACACTTGCAGGGGTCGTAACTCAACACTGGGGAGCTATCATCAATCCTAAAATTAGGATTTGGTTTAATGGGTTTAAAGAATCGATTCTCCTTATTGTCCAACCCATATCTAAACATCAAATCCCTAAGCTCATCGTTATAGGTAAAATCGTAATCATCATTCTGTTCGCTTAACAGATAATCGAGAAGAAATCTGCGAGTGTCCTCCAGCTCGGCATCGAAAGCGGTTACTTTCATACCATCCTGAACCGCAATAGTGCAGGAGGCTACCAAGCCTCGCATTCCATCAATCTTAACTAGACAAAGACGGCAGGCACCAGTGGGCGAAAGTTTATGGTGATAGCAAAGCCCTGGAATGTTAAAACCATTCAGCCGTGCTGTTTTTAGGAGATTATCCCCTGCGTTCACTTTTAATTCCTTACCATCAATATAAATAGTGATATTATTATCCATAAACTTCTATTTACTTAAGGTTTAGCAACTCATCAGAAAAGTTTTGCCATATACTTCGTAGCAGCAGTATTGGCGATTGCCCCAAAGGACAGAGTGATGTTTTGGCCATTAAATCGGCCTGTTTTAGAATAGATTTAAAGAAGTCCTCTCGTTTCTGAACAGGAATTTCATTGAATCCACAAATACGCTGGTATATCTGAGCTGTACCAAGCCTACAGGGTATGCACTTCCCGCAACTCTCGTGTTTAAAAAATTTCATTATCGACTCAAGGCTTTTTACTAAATCCCTGGTTTCATCCATAACAATAACAGCACCAGACCCCAATGTTAAGCCATGTTCCTTTAACTTATCGTAGCCCATTTGAACATCCAACAACTGTGCAGATGCAAAAGTACCTGCTGCTCCACCCAGAAGCGCTGCTTTAAACTTCTTACCATTCCTGATGCCTCCACCAAAATCGAATATCAACTCACGGAGAGTTAAGCCAGTTGGGGTTTCGTAATAACCGGGATTATTTACGTCGCCACTAACTGTAAAAATCTTTGTTCCAGGCGATTTTTCGGTACCGATTGAGCGGTACCACATAGCACCATTAAGTATTATTGGGGCAAAATTGGCCAATGTTTCCACGTTATTTATAAGAGTTGGTTTGCCCCAAAGACCTCTTTCGGCAGGGTAAGGTGGTTTTATACGCGGATATCCCCTTTTCCCTTCAAGCGATTCCAAAAGGGTTAACTCCTCGCCGCACAAATAGGAGCCAGCTCCACGTCTAATCTCAATATCGAAACTATAACCGCTTCCTAAAATATTTTCTCCTAAAAACTTTTTTTCCCTTGCTTGGTCTATCGCCTTTTGAGCCCTAGTAATACTTAGCGAATACTCTCCCCTGATATAGATATACCCATAACTTGCATTTATGCTGAAACCTGCAATAATCATCCCCTCAATGAGTGAATGTGGGTCGGTTTCCATAATCACCCTATCCTTAAAAGTTCCAGGCTCTCCCTCGTCGGCATTGCAAACAACATATTTTTCGCAATCGGCACAGATAAGTGCCGTTGTTTTCTCCTTAGTTCCAGTTGGGAATCCAGCTCCTCCCCTTCCTCGAAGCCCAGAGTCGATTATTTCGTCGTAAATGCCACTTGGTGTACTACGCAACGCTTTGCGTAAGGCTTGGTATCCATCGGCATTAATGTATTCATCAATACTCTCAGGGTTTATTTTTCCTGAATTGCGCAAGGCTATTCTTACCTCTTTAACCATTAGCGTAAGTTTTTTTTGATTAATTGTGCTTACTTCAATTCATCCAGAATTTTGTCTATTAACTCAGGTGAAAGATTACCATACAGTTTTTCGTTTACCATAATGGAAGGTGCTGCAGCACAGTTACCCAAGCACTCACACTCCTCCAATGTAAATAGACCATCAAGTGTAGATTCGCCTAATTCTATCTTCAACTTTTTGCTTATATATTCAATAGTATGTTCACCACCTAACATATTGCATATAGGAGAGTTGCAAACCCTAATTAGATACTTACTCCTTGCCTTATTGCTAAGCATGGAGTAATAGCCTATTACACCTAGAACCTGTGACTGAGTAACATTCAGGTGCTTGGCAATTTCAACAATATTTTCCGACGATATATTCTGATTAGGATTGCTATTCTGCACATCGTGCAGTATTTCCAAAAGGTAATCTTTACTTCTTGGATATTTCTGAAGAATTTCGGATACCATAAGAGTCTGCTTTTGCCCATAAGTTAGCAAAAAAAACAGACCACATCAAGAATGATGATAAATATCCATTATAAATAAAAATATCCAAAAGCTCATCATAATTAAACAATGAACTTTTGGACAATAAGTATATTAGCTATTTATGTAGCTAAGAAATAAAATATCAGAATAAAACTAAGCCTTATTCGAAATTTCAGTTTGGTTAACCTGGCTGTATGCAGGACATGTTTTCTTTGAACACGAACTAAAAGCAATGGCTAATACAACCAACAGCAAAAGGGCTTTTACAGATAACTTCATATTTTTCATAGTGCGTAAAATTATGTTTTCAACCTAATTAGCTTACTCAATGTTCCTTGCAAAACCCGTGCCTGCATATGCAGGGCATGGAATAGTATTATTGCACGAACTTAAGAACCCAACTCCCAAAGTTACTAATAAAATTAGTAATAATTTCTTACTCTTCATAAAACAAGATAAATTAAATTTTGTTTCGCATTCCTTTGTATAATACGTGCAATAAAGAAAGAATATGTAATTTATTAAAATTTATTTGACTAGCGCATCGAGGTTGTCGATTAATATAATTAATACAATCAACAAAAACCTGATTATCAGCAATAAAACATTGTGTTCGATAAAATATTTTTTTGACGAACAAGCATTATATTGACATCGCATTCATAATTTCACATCAAAATTTCTAGAGCGGCCTCTTGCTGTCCATTATTTCACCTTAAGTAAATATCCAACCCCACGAACAGTTTCTATGCTTATGGTAATATCATTTTGCAGAAATTTCCGTAGGCGGCTTATAAATACATCCATACTTCGTCCAAGGAAGTAATCGTTCTCGCCCCAAATTTCAA
>CAZTVB010000038.1:0-11661 GCA_964616315.1 uncultured Rikenellaceae bacterium | reverse complement strand
TGGTTAGTTTAACTCCAATTTGCTCAAGGTGTAGGCGAGCAACTTCCTCGTCGAGTTCCTTTGGTAAGCGGTAAACATCAACATCAAGTTTCTTTGTCCAAAGTTCAATTTGCGCAAGGGTTTGGTTGCTAAAGCTATTACTCATCACAAAACTCGGGTGACCAGTTGCGCAGCCAAGATTTACCAATCGACCTTCGGCAAGTAAAAACATCGATTTTCCATCAGGGAAGTAGTATTGGTCAACCTGTGGCTTAACGGTTACCTTCTTGATGTTCTTATCGTTATTTAGTCTGTCAACTTGAATTTCGTTGTCGAAGTGACCAATGTTACAAACAATTGCTTGGTCCTTCATCTTGTACATATGCTCAAGGGTAATGATGTCGCAGTTGCCAGTAGTTGTAACGTAAATGTTGCCTTCGTTAAGAGCATCCTCTAGAGGTTTGATTTCAAAACCTTCCATTGCTGCTTGTAATGCGCAAATTGGGTCTATTTCAGTTACGATAACGCGAGAGCCGTATGAACGCATGCTCTTGGCACAACCTTTACCAACATCACCATAGCCGCAAACAACCACCACTTTACCAGCAAGCATAACATCGGTGGCGCGCTTAATGCCATCTGCTAACGATTCACGGCAGCCGTAAAGGTTGTCGAATTTACTCTTTGTAACCGAGTCGTTAACGTTGATTGCAGGAACAAGCAACTCGTTACGCTCCTTCATTTGGTATAACCTATGAACTCCAGTGGTTGTTTCCTCCGAAACTCCTTTCCACTCTTTAACTAGGTTGTGCCATTTGTTTGGTTCTTTTGCAAGAGTTTCTTTCAGTAGATTTAAGATAACGCCTTCCTCGTGGCTTTCTGCCTTGCGATTTAGGAATTCCTTATTGTTTTCGGCCTTGTAACCCCAGTGAATAAGTAGGGTGGCATCGCCACCATCGTCAACAATTAGGTTTGGCCCTTGATAGTTTGGGAACGATAAGGCCTGCTCGGTACACCACCAGTATTCTTCAAGCGTTTCGCCTTTCCACGCAAAAACGGGGATTCCTGCAGCAGCTATTGCAGCAGCAGCATGATCCTGAGTTGAAAAGATATTGCAGCTTGCCCAACGTACATCTGCACCAAGTTCTTTTAAGGTTTCAATCAGTACGGCTGTTTGGATAGTCATATGCAGAGAGCCCATAATACGAGCACCTTTAAGCGGTTTTTGAGTGCCAAACTTTTTGCGAATAGCCATTAATCCGGGCATTTCCTTTTCGGCAATTTCAATTTCTTTTCTTCCCCAATCGGCAAGTTCAATGTCCTTTACCTTGTAGGGTAAGGATGATGTTTTTGCTTGTTCCATTATGTTGTTATTAAATTTTGATAACTACTTTGTTGAACGCAAAGTTAGGAATAAGTTTTGAAATGAGTAGGACTTGTGTCCTTTTAGGACTTCAATGGCCATTTCCTTGTCTTTGTCAAGTTGATGTTTTAGTTGTTCTACTGAAGGAAATCGCTTTTCGTTGCGTAAACGCTTTATTAATGCAATTTCGATACCTGAGTTATAGATTTCTTTGTCGAAATCAAAAATATGAACTTCAATGGTTTGTCGTCGGCTACTTTCAATGGTTGGTCGGAAGCCAATATTGAGCATGCCTTGCTTTATCTCCCCATCAATATTAACCACAACAGCATAAACACCTTCAAGCGGGATGAGTTTTAGTGGGTCGTTTGGGCGAATATTGGCTGTGGGGAATCCAATTTGCCTACCAACCTGATTGCCTGATTCCACTGCGCCTGTAATTAGGTAAGGGTAACCAAGCATATGGTTAGCGCGGTCGATATCACCTTTAATTAATGCTTCACGAATTTTGGTAGAACTAATATCAACCCCATCAACAATAAGCTGTTCAATCACTTCCACTGTGAAGCCTAGTTCTTGGCTTAGCTTTTTAAGCAAATCGGCATTGCCGTTACCCCCTTTGCCAAAATGGTGGTCGGCTCCAACCACAAAATGCTTTACATGGTAATCCTTAACAAGATGATTGATAAAAGCCTCTGGTTCCAAATTGATATATTGAGGGGTGAACTCCTGAACAATTAAAAAATCAATACCACATTTCGATACAATCTTTGATTTTTCGTTAAGAGTTGTCAAAAACCTTAATTTTTCAGGGTCTTTTTGTAGAACAAGTCGTGGATGTGGCCAAAATGTTAGAACAGCTGAACCCAACCCCATTAGTTCTGCAGATTTCAGAACACCATCAATGAGAGTTCTGTGCCCAGCGTGAACGCCATCGAAAAAGCCCATGGTAAGGGCAATTTCTCTTCCTTTGGTTTGTTCGGGTTTCTGGACAATAATCATAAAAACGCTATGGGTTGGACTTGCTAAGATGCTAATTTTAGTTTATTATTTCAACGAATTACATTTTTAACATTACTCATGTTGACAAAGTTTAACAAGCCATAGACGTACGACTTGTATGAGTGGACGAAAGTTTTGTTTTGGGTGACAAACGGATTTAGTACTGGCTGAAGTTGTTGTAATAAACTATCAGCCAGTGCTTTTGCTAAACCCATCGTACCATGCAGAAGTCCATTCTGTGGGGTAACATAGAATTTTTTGGGAAAATTCTAACACCGCATTCAAATGCTCCAGGTTCAACAGGTATTATGTTTAAGCGATAAACTGCCCTTGACCCCTCGATGGATTGAAGTTGGAATTCGTAAACACGTTTCACCTTAACTTCTTGGCTCTCTATTAAATCCGCAACAACCAGTTCAACCCCTACTTCATCGGGGCCGAGTGAGCCTAAGTCGAGGATAACTTCAGCAGTGTATTCTTTGCCAAGATATATAGCCTCGCGAGCCATATTGAACTGCTTAACCTGAATTACTTCAATTTCCTCCCAGTTTCGTTGAATTCTACGTTTCCAAGCAGCAATTTTTTTTGCTGTATCGTAATCGTCGTCAATAAGTTCCGATGAGCGCTGGTAAAGCTTGCTGTAAAAGCGATTCTGGTAGTCAGTTATCATCCTAAGTGTGGTAAAATTTGATGCAACTTGGCTTACCGATTTTTTTATAAAACCTATCCATTTCTCAGGAACATCCTCGGCGTTGCGTTGGTAGAATGCTGGAACAACTTCATTTTCAAGCATAGTGTATATCATCTCCGCATCCAATTCGTCTTGAAATTCGTGTTCGGAGTAGGTGCTTTCCATTGGCAGAGCCCAACCCGCTCCCTCGCGGTAGCCTTCAACCCACCAGCCATCGAGCACACTAAAGTGTAGTACGCCATTCATTACAGCTTTCTGACCACTTGTACCCGATGCTTCCAATGGTCGTGTAGGTGTATTTAGCCAAATATCAACGCCCTGAACCATATGTTTTGCCAGTTCCATATCGTAGTTTTGTAGGAACACAATTCTGCCAAGGAATCGAGGTTGTTTTGATATTTCTATGATTTTCTTGATTAAATCTTGCCCAGCCTTATCGTTAGGGTGTGCTTTCCCCGCAAAGAAGAATTGGACAGGATGTTCTTTGTCGTTTACAAGTTCATCAAGCCTGTCTAAGTCTTTGAATAAAAGATGAGCGCGTTTGTAAGTGGCAAAACGACGAGCAAAACCTATGGTTAGAATTTTTGGGTCGAGCCTTTCCTGTATCTCAATAACCTGCCTTGGACTTTCAAAACGAATCATTCCTGGTTCGTTAAGCCTCCTGTCAATCAGGTTTATTAGGCGTCGCCTTAAAATATTTCTAATATCCCAGATTTTTGAGTCGGGAATATTTTCTAGTTCACTCCAGTCGGGTTGTTGGTATGTCTCGCCCGATTTGTCGGAGCCATTCTCTAATAGGTTTCTCCATTCCTTTGCTGCCCAAGTTGGGTAGTGAACTCCATTAGTAACGTAACTTACGTGTAATTCGTTAGGAAAATAGCATGGCCACATTCCTGCAAACATCTTTCGGCTAACCTCACCGTGTAACCAGCTAACACCATTAATTTCCTGCGAGAGATTTGCGGCTAAGTTACTCATCGAAAACTTCTGTGATGAATCCCCTGGAATTGTTCGGCCTAAATCCATAAATTGCTCCCAGTTAATTTTCAGCCTTTCAGGGTAGTGAGCCATATAAACCCTGACCATTTCTTCGGGGAAAGCATCGTGACCTGCAGGAACAGGGGTGTGCGTTGTGTATAAACTTGAAGAGCGAACCACCTCAACGGCTTCGTTGAAAGCCAGTTTTTCGCCCCAAATGTAGCCCCTTAATCGCTCAAGGCCTATAAATGCGGCATGACCTTCGTTTAAGTGGAAAACATCTGCATCAATTCCAAGTGCTTTTAGCGCTCTAACTCCGCCAATTCCGAGCACCATCTCTTGCTTAAAGCGGTTTTCTAAATCGCCGCCGTACAAGTGGTGCGTTATCGATCTATCCTGAATTAGGTTATCTTCAAAATCTGTATCGAGTAAGTATAATTCTGTTCGGCCAACATCAACCTTCCATAAACGAGCGTGAACCAAACGGCCAGGCATTGCCACATTAACAGTTACCCACTTGCCATTCTCGTCTCTTACTGGATTTGCGAGTGTTTGAGTGAAATTTTGCTGGTCGTAAACTGCTATTTGTTGTCCCGATGCTGTAAGGTTTTGTGTAAAGTAGCCGTAACGGTAAAGCAAACCAATACCAACCAAATCCACATTGCTGTCCGACGCCTCTTTTAGGTAGTCGCCAGCAAGTACGCCCAAACCGCCAGAGTAAAGTTTTAGTGAACTATGAAGTCCAAACTCCATGCTGAAGTACGCAATCTTTGGTCCTTTACGCTGGTACTTCTGCATCATATATGATGTAAACTTTAGGTAAGTTGAGTGAAGTTTTTCAACAAACACGGTGTCTTGCTCTAACTCCTGGAAACGAGGAAGACTAATTCTTTCCAAGAAAAGAATAGGGTTTTGCTCGCATCTTATCCACAGTTCTTTATCGATAGACTCAAACAGTTCATTTGCCTCAATGCTCCACGACCACCAAAGGTTGCGCGATAAATCGTCGAGCGTTTTTAATTTTTCGGGCAAACTTTTCTGAACTATTAATCGTACCCAGGAGGGCTGATTCAACCTGAATTTACGCTCAATGGAAGGTAAAACTTCTTGACGCTCAAACTCCATGAATCGGTGTGTGCGTTCGCCCACGCAGTTAAGGGCAATGTCGTATGCATTGTAGTAGTAATCCACAAAGTTGCTCCAAAGCGCAATGTTGGCAACGTCGCCAGCATTTTCCATTAGTTCATTACGCTTGGACATATCGAGTTTGATGTATCCTTGCAAACTTCCAACAATTTGGTCAACTATCTCGGAGTCGTTATCGTCGCTGCGGTGTATAACCTTGATAGAATCCTTGGGTTTGCTGTAGTGTCGGTTTACCCAATCGCCAAAACCAGCAAGGGAAGTTGTAATGGTTGGGACCTTAAAGGCTAAACTTTCAAGCGGAGTGTAGCCCCAAGGTTCGTAGTACGAAGGGAATACGGTTACATCCATTCCAATAAGCAAATCGTAGTAAGCTTTATTGAAAATGCCATCATCGCCATTAAGGTAACAGGGAACCCAGAATACTTTTACTTTATCCGATGAGGAGTTATTCAGACCGACCGACCGAATTTTGCGAAGTATTGGCTCTGTTTCAGGGTCGTTTAGGTAATGTGTGACATGTGTGTCGTCGAGTATAATGTAATTTTCAAAATCCTTATCTTTATCTCGCAAATTTTGAAAAACATCCTTTCTGGGACCGTGATGCCCTGCTGGAATTAAAAGGAATGCAAGAACTTCCTTGTTTAAGTTGTTCTCTTGGTTGAGTCGGCCTAGGGCATCAATAAATACATCTATACCTTTATTTTTGAATTCGTACCGACCGCTAATGCCAACCACAATGCTATCCTTCGCCACATCGTGTGCAAGCATTGCTTCGGCAACCTCGTAGAATTTAATTTTGCCCTCCAGTCTCCGAAGTTTGAACTCCTCGGCTTCGGGTACAAAGGTGTTTTCGAAACCGTTAGGCGTTATTAAATCAGCCTTTTTCTCTAAAAAATGGCTACATTCTCTTGCAGTTATTTCGCTTACAGTGGTGAAACAATCGGCCTCCTGTGCGGTAATTTTCTCCAACGATTGTTTCGAAACTATGTTGAACTCCCTAGCTTTTCCTTCGGGGTCGAACTTTTCCATGTTGTTGTACAACGGAACGTTGTTTCCGGCAATACTTCGGCCTAGTGCAGTGGCGTGTGTGGTAAATACAGTTCCTATTTGAGGTACATTCATTTTGAGGTAAAGCAAACCTGTACCTGTCATCCACTCGTGGAATTGAGCAACAACCCGGTGGCGTAAGCTTAGGTGAAAGTTGGTAAAACTTTCAATAACTTTACCAGCGGCATAGCCAAACAAAGCTGGTTCAATGTAATCCCACTGCCCCGATATGGAGTCGAGTTTAAATTCCTCCCAGAATAGCCTGAAAACCTCATCTTTTTTAGAGATAAGCCCCGAGAAGTTGATGATAATTGCAATTGGTTTGCAAGGAATATTCCAGCGTCCAATTCGGATAGGCAATCCTTCCTCGAACGCCTTTTGGCGCCACGATGCAAAAAGGGTTGTGTCCTCCAGAAATTCTGGATTAACCTCGGTATCTTTAATAACGTCGGGGCCAATAAGTATGTAGTTGTTCTTTAGTTCATTTTCGATACTCAACGCTTTGGTGGATATTACTGTGTGAATTCCCCCCACTTTGTTGCAAACTTCCCAACTAACCTCGAATAGGTAATCGGGTTTTAATAGTTTATCCTTCATATCCATTGTTTTTTATTGTTTGCAATACATCACTTTGCTTTTTTTGTTTTACTGGTAGATTTTTGCACTATACCTTTTGTTGCTTTGGATTTACTCTCAACCTTTGAGGTTGATTTTTTCTTAACAGTTTTGGGCGCTTTAGGTATAGTGGTTTCTGTCCCAGACTTTGCTTTAGCTGATTTTACTTTGCTTGTAGTAACTTTTGCAACTGTAACTTTTGCTTTGCTGGTAACCTTAGGTTTCTCGGACTTAAGTTTTTTTGACTGCTTAGTCTTTGTCCCAGTTTTTTGCTGTGTTTTTTTGACGTCTGTAACCTCCTCGGAGTTTTTGGCAAAGCCATTTCCGTTACCATTAATGATTTCACCTCCTTTGATTTTGACTAACTCAAGCATTTTTTGCTTATAAAGTTGAATTAGGATATCTATCTCCTCCAAATCAACTTTTGTATTTGCAAAGTAGTTTAACTCAAGTATCTTAGATTTTAATCGGATAGTAAAATCGCTAAGCACATTCATAAAGTTGATGAAAGCTTCGTAGGGAGTGTCGTATGGATTGAAGTACTTGTGCACATCGCCATCGCTGAACCATTTGGTACACATATAGTAGAAATGGTCACTAGTTTGTAGGTATAGCCAATCGCGTTTTAAATCGGCATCATCCAACTTGTCAATCTTATCGGAAAGCGAGTAGAGGTGATTGAAAGCCTCATCCTGCAGCTCATTGCCAAGCCATGCGGTAAGGTCGCGTTCCTCATCAGCCCACGATATAGGATATGGAACGTGAAGTAAAGCAATTGGCTGATGTTTATCGGCGGCTTCCGAGGGAGTTAAAAACTCAAAGTTTGAACTGCTGAATACTCTGCCAGGTAAGGCGCGCATAAAATCGAAAATACCTGTTTCCGCCCATTGGTGTTCGCCAAAGGTTTCGTAGTCCATGAATAGATTTACAATTTCCTCCTTTGGGTCGATATTGTTAAGCCAATGAACAAACTTTTCCGTGGTTAATGGCCATTCGCTCCAATCGCGGTTCGAGAATCGGAAGGCAATATCATCGCTTAACCTAAAATTTTTAAGCAGTAACTTTAATTTTGGGTTTATAGCATTTGCGTAAAGGAAATTGGAACTCTTCCATCCCAAAATATGCTTAGCACCTTCGGTTAGCATTGCCTTGTAGCCTAGTTCGGCAACCATTGCCCCAATTTCGTCGGAATAAATTAACTCAGTATTGCGGAAAGTTTTTGGTTTGTAGCCAATTAGTTCCTCCAATCGTTTGGTTTGGCTTTCGATTTGGCGGTAGAATTCGTCCTTATTTTTGAGTGCAGATAGGGAGTGCGAGTGTGTTTCGGCCAAAAATTCCACACAGCCAGTTTTTGCAAGTTGCCTGAAACTATCCAGAACGTCGGGGGCGTAATGTTCAAATTGGTCGAGTGCCGTGCCCGATATGGAGTACGATATTTTAAACCTAGAGCCATACTCGTTAATTAGGTCGAGCATCAATTTATTGGTAGGCAGATAACACTTTTCGGCTACTTTGCGCATAATTGACCGGTTGGCAAATTCGTCGAAATAGTTATGGTTTTTACCAATATCGAAAAAGCGATATCTTCTTAATCTGTATGGCTGGTGAACCTGAAAGTAAAAGCAAATTGTCTTCATCACTTATATTGGTTTATTATTTTCAAAGTTTAAAGTACCGAGTTGTAAACGTCTATAACCTGTTTGGCAGCATTATCCCACTTAAGGTTATTCACCTCATCCTGACCATGCTGGATAAAGAAGTTGGCCAGAGCCTTATAGTTGAGTAGTCCGTAAATACTATCGGCTAAAGCGTCTACATCCCAGAAGTCGACCTTAATGGCATACTTAAGTACTTCCGACACGCCCGATTGTTTTGATATGATAACAGGAACGTTGGAGCGCATTGCCTCCAGAGGACTTATGCCAAAAGGTTCCGAAACAGAGGGCATAACGTAAACATCGCTTAGCGCGAACATCTGATGAACATCTTGTCCTTTAAGAAATCCTGTGAAATGGAATTTGTGAGCAATGCCAAGTTTTGCTACACGCCGAATCATTCGGTTTAGCATATCGCCGCTACCGGCCATTACAAAACGTACATTTGGATGTTTTTTGATAACCTTGTTGGCTGCTTCCACAAAGTAGTCGGGGCCTTTTTGGAATGTGACACGACCAAGGAACGTAACAACTTGTTCGTCAACTCCACGCTCCGAATCTATATCATCCTGATGATTTGAGAAATCTACACCATTATGCACGGTAATAACTTTATCCTCGGGTATTCCGTACCGGGTTATTACAATGTTACGGGTATAGTTGCTTACAGTAATGATTTTATCAGCCACTTCCATTCCTCGGCGTTCAATATCGTAAACGCTTTGGTTAACGTTCTCACCGCTGCGGTCGAATTCGGTAGCGTGAACATGAATAACCAATGGTTTGCCCGATACCATTTTGGCAGCAATACCTGCAGGGTAGGTTAGCCAGTCGTGTGCATGAATTACATCGAAATGATTTTCCGATGCCAGTGTGGCTGCAATAATTGCGTAGCGGGTAACCTCGCTCATTAGGTTGGGACCATATTTCCCAGTAAACTTGAACTTTTTGCGCGACGTAAATGAACTTTTTTCCGATGATTCCAACTCCGAGGAGTCAACTATCTTTTTAAATTCCTCAGGGTCAACATAAGGAACTATGTTGGAGCTAATTTCAAGGTACTGAATATGCTTCCAGAACTCCTCCAATTGCATACTGGTATGTGCCACATCAATATTTTCGGCAGCAACAAGCCGAACGGATGAGCCATCCTCGTCGCCATAAGCTTTGGGCACAACAAAAATCACATCAACGTTATGCTTTGCAATACCCTTTGTAAGACCAAAACATGCTGTTCCCAATCCTCCTGTAATGTGCGGGGGAAACTCCCAGCCAAACATCAAAACTCTCATATCAAAATGCAGTTAGTTTTGTTAATCGCTATATTTCTCAATCATCCTTACAATTCTTATCAATTCTGCAACGCTCCATGCTTGCGATATGCATCCATTGGGGCGTTGTGGTGGGTCGCCATCGTACACTTCGGCTACAGAGCATATTCCATGAATATCAACATCTTCCTGTAACGATTCCACTATGCTCTCGGCCAGATGTAGCACATTTTTTCCATGTAGTTTGAACTGTGCTTCAACGTAAGCCCCCAGTAACCATGGCCAAACTGTTCCTTGGTGGTAGGCTGCATCGCGGGTTGCTTGGTCGCCTTCGTATTTGCCCTTGTAGTCGGGAGCCTGAGGCGAAAGTGTTCGTAGTCCTTTAGGTGTAAATAACTTTCGTTCTACTTTGTCCAGCACGTTGAGTTTCTTCTCATCGTCAATTGGGCTATAAGGCAATGAAATGGCAAATATTTGGTTTGGACGAACATCAATGTTTTGCCCACTTTCATCCACATAGTCGGCTAAATATTTTTTTTCTGGTATCCAGAACATTTCCTCAAACGATTTTTTAGCCAACTCTGCAATAGGGAGCCATTCCTTTACAAAACGGGAGTCCTTATTCATTGTGGCAAGTTCAATGGTAAACATAATGGCGTTGTACCAAAGTGCATTGATTTCAACAGGATAGCCAATGCGAGGCGTCACAGGCTTTCCGCAAACCACAGCATCCATCCAGGTTAGGGCAAAGCCTTTTTCTCCAGCCCAAATCAACCCGTTGGGTTGCATCTTGATGTTATAGGCCAATCCTTCCCTGTAACCCTTAAGAATGGTTTTCAGTTTTTTCCCGTAATCGTGCCAAACATCCTTATGGTTCTTCGTGTGATAGAAGTATTGCTGAATTGCCCAGAAGTACCACAGTGGAGCATCCACCGAGTTAAATGCAACCGATGTTGCATTGCCCATATTGGGGAATAGTCCATTTTTAAGGTCATGACTTAACGAATCCAGTATGGTTTTGCACATTTTATCGTCATTTAAACCAAGTGTTAATCCTGGTAGCGATATGAATGTGTCGCGTCCCCAGCTGCCAAACCATGGGTACCCTGCAATAATATCGTGTTTTTTCCCTTTCTGAACAATAAGTTGATGAGCTGCATTTGCAATGCAATTCATAAAGCTGTCCTTTTTGGGGCGTCGGAGTAACTCTGCGTTAAACTTTTTAAGTAGGTTTGCAGGTGTTTGCTCCGATGTAGATGCCGAGAAAATTATGCTTTCGCCCTTTTTTATGGGAACTTCAAAGTAACCCGGAACAAATAAATCCTCATGACCCTCGTAGCCTCGCTTC
Organism: uncultured Rikenellaceae bacterium; assembly: GCA_964616315.1. Taxonomy (GTDB): domain Bacteria; phylum Bacteroidota; class Bacteroidia; order Bacteroidales; family Tenuifilaceae; genus SB25. The sequence goes on along the minus strand of CAZTVB010000038.1, from coordinate 566 downwards.
AATTCTTCCATGTACTCAATATTGTAGTACCAGTCAGGTGTGGCTACAAATTCATTTTTTTTATTCATTTGTAAATGCAGGAAAGGAAAGCCAGTGTAGAGTTTGTACTTTACACCATTTGCACAGGATTGATATTTAGTATTTGCCCAAAGGTTTGCTTTGCTCAATTTGTGAGCATTCCGGAAAGCAAGGAAAGGTTTTACCCTTATTTTAGTTGGACTATGTGCGTCAACTAAAGTGTAGCGTATCATAAACTGTTCCTCGTTATGAACAAAAAGCAGTTCTTTTTTTAGGATTACCCCACCTACCCGGTAGGTTAACGTTGGTGTAGGTTCGTACTCAAAATCAACAATGTACTTATGCCCACGAGGTTCATAAATGCCAGGGTAGCGGTGAATTCCAAGATTGAAGGATTGTCCGTGCTGAACAACTGTTTCGTCAACATTCGAGAGTAAAACGTGATTTTCGCCATCGAACTCATCAATGGGTAAAATCATCAATCCATGATACTTGCGGGTGTTGCATAGGATTATTGTGGTGCTAAAATACCCACCAGCACGGTTGGT
>CAZTVB010000037.1:0-11720 GCA_964616315.1 uncultured Rikenellaceae bacterium | reverse complement strand
AAATAAATTATGGAAAATTGTATTTTTTGTAAAATTTCAAACAAAGACCTTGGTTCAAAATCTGAAAAAAAGTTGCAGAAAAAAGTTGAACATATGAGACTTTTATCAGTAAAAAATAACATTAACACAATTTATAATGAGCAAATTACCCATAATGTGTAACCGATATTAAAGTGTAATCGTAAAATCGTTTTAATTTGAAATTTGTTTAGGTGTAAATGAACCTTTATTGGGGTTTGCAATCGAATAATTGAATTAACTTTGCATCCCATTTTTTGATGATTATGGCAGAAAAACAGGACTGGAAGCAAAAATTAAGTTTTGCATACTCCACCAACCCCGACTATAAACCAGAGGAAGAGGAGACGCAAATTGAACAACGTGCACCAAGCCAGCAAAACCTACTGGTTACCTTTGAGCGTAAGCATAGAGGAGGGAAATCGGTTACACTTATTAAAAATTTTGTTGGTAACATAGATGAAATGGAGAGCCTATGCAAAAAAATAAAAACCAAATGCGGAGTTGGTGGCTCAGTTAAGGATGGCGAAATACTCATACAGGGCGAAATAAAGCAAAAAGTTGCAGATTTGCTTAAGGAGTGGGGATATAAAGTGAAAGTTTCGGGTTGATAATTTTTAATTTTTAAGCAATGAACTATTTAAAATCATCTATTTTTGTTCTTTTGTTTTTTACACTAAACAATTTATATGCTGATACACTAACGGTTATGCACTATAACCTAATGTATTACGATAAGAATGTATATGGGTGTACCAGTGAAACAAATAATGTTGATAGTAAGGATGGCTACCTGAGAACCATTATAAACTTCGTAAAACCTGATATTTTCACGGTTAATGAATTAAATACATCAACGGCTAGTTCTGAGAGAATTAAAACAAATGTTCTAAATATCAATGGAGAAACGAAGTATTTAAGAGCAAACACCTCTGGTAGTTATATTTCAAATATGATATACTATAATTCAGAGAAGTTAGTTTTAAAATCGCAAGCAGAAGTAGCAACGTCTCCAAGAATTACAGATGTTTATACCCTCTATTTAAAGACAGAATCCATTTCAACTGGAGATACAATTTTTTTAACCTGTTTTGTTATCCATATGGATGGTGGGGCAGTCGGAACGGACTCGTCTTCTCGAGCCTCGTCTTCACTAAAAATTATGAATTATATAGAACAGAAAAATATTTCTGGAAATATTTTATTGCTCGGTGATTTAAACTTGTATACATTTAAAGAAGGAGCCTATATTAATTTAACTACACCCGTTGGAGCAAAAAGTTTTAGATTTTACGACCCAATAGATAAAGAAGGTAAATGGAGTAGTAATTCGACTTTCAGTCACATTCACACTCAATCAACTCACACTACTAGTAATGGTTGTTTTATAACGGGAGGTATGGATGACAGATTTGACTTCATTCTATCGTCAATAGATATTCTAAATAATTCTAAAGGGCTTAAGTATTATAGCTATAAAGCAATTGCTCAAGATGGTAATAGATACAATCAATCACTATTATCGCCCGAAAACAAGAGCGTTCCTTCTGAGGTTTTAAATGCACTTTACAATATGTCGGACCACCTTCCTGTTGAGATGAAGTTGGTGTATAGCAACAATACAACCTCGGTTCAAAGCAACGATTATAGCAACAATATTATTTACAATAACCCCACCCCAGAGAAACTTAGAATATTGCTGAATAGCGAGACAGAGTCAATTTCATCAGTAAATATTTATAGCATTATTGGACAGAGGGTTGTTTCGAATAAATATTCTGATAACATTAAGGAAGTAGAAATTTCTACTATAGAAATCAATTCAAGAGTATTTATTGTAGAAGTTATATTATCAAATGGTTACCGTAAAACATTTAAAGTTTTGAAATAAATTATTTGAGAAAAGTAGTAATATTAGGCTTTCTCCTTTTTTGTGCTTTAGGGTTAAAAGCACAATACTTCGAAACGGGCGTTGAGCCCTTTTCGGTTAAATGGAGACAGATTTCCACAGGAAAAATCAGGCTGATTTATCCTTTGGGAACAGATAGTATTGCCCAAAATTATCTCTTACTTCTTTCCTTAACCGACACCCTGTTGGGCATGGACTACAACTTAGGGGCTACAAAACTTAGTGTGGTTCTCCACCCAAACACGTCACTATCCAACGGATTTGTGGCATGGGCTCCTCGCAGAATGGAGCTCATTACCCACCCAGCCTACGGAGGCTATGCTCAACCTTGGAGTCGGCAATTGGCCATACATGAAATGCGCCATGTTAAGCAACTCTACGCACTAAACCAAAACACGGTAAAATTTATCTCATACCTATTTGGCCAACAGGCCACAGGTTTGGCCGCAGGGTTTGTTCCTATGTGGTACTTGGAAGGCGATGCTGTTGCTTCCGAAACAGCATTTTCGAATAGTGGCAGGGGACGCACAGCAAATTTTTATCAGCATTACAGAGCGCATCTGCTAAGTAATTCTAAAAATTACGGGTACGATAAATGGCTATTAGGCTCATATAAAAACTACATTCCAGATCATTATAGTTTAGGTTATCAAATAGTTGCTTATGGCAACCTAAAGTATGGTAGTAATATGTGGGCAAACACGATAGATTACGTTTCGCGTAAGCCATATACTATTTTCCCATTTTACTTTGGATTGAAAAAAGAAACAGGACTCTCCCGCAAAAGTCTTTCTGAACAAGCATTTGCATATCAGGATAGCATATGGACTAATGCCGAGAACAGTCAATTTTACGATAAGATAGATATTATCAATAACAAGCATAACGAGTATGCAAACTACTTGTATCCTTATACTTTGAACGATTCAACAATACTGGCCTATAAAACATCATTAAAAGATATTCCCGCATTTATTTCCGTTGATACAAGGACTGGGACAGAAAAGGTATTGACCTATCCTGGATATTTACTTGGAAAACCATTCATAAACGACACTCTAATTGTTTGGGCTGAGTATAAACCGCATACCCGATGGGAGTATAAAAGCTACGGAAGAATAAATGTTTTCAACATCAAATCATCTTCCAAAAAAACAACATCTCGAAAGGGAATGCTTGGTTCTCCTGTTGTTCATCCAGTAAATGGTGAAATTTACTGCCTAGAGTATTTGCCTAAAGGGCAAAGTCAGTTAATAAACTTAACCGACAGCAAGATATCTCCTTTATATATTTTCGATTATAGCATTGAACCCTTCGAGTTGATTATTGACCCTAGCTGCTCAAACATATATGCAGGCGTTGTAACTAAGCAAGGCAAAGAGATTTGGAGGTTAGAGAGGGATAATTACACAAAAATATTTGGCCCAACGTTTATGGATATTAACTCGATTCAAATCAAGGGTGACTCGTTATTCTTTTCTGCATCAAGTTCAATTAAAGAGGAAATATATTACACTAATTTGCTGAACAATAAGACGTATAGGCTAATTAATTCAATCTATAGTTTAAATTATTTCAGCAGCAATCAGCAAGAAAGAACAACTGTAGCGGTGTATACTGAAAATGGTTATAGAATTGGACGTTTAGAAAATTTTGGGACGCCCATAGAGGTTAATATCCAAAGTTCTGTTAACGACAACTATACCTCGGCTCTATCAGGTAAAGTTGATGTAAGGATTGACACCCTTAAAATCAACTCAATAATTTATCCCTCTAAACCATATAGAGGGTTAGGGACGCTTTTCAACGTTCATAGCTGGGCTCCTTTTTACTTCAACCCTTATAACACAAACCCAGAGGAATCAAAAATAAAACATGGAGCAACGGTTATGTCGCAAAATCTTACAGGATCAACTGTTATGGTGCTTGGCTATGGTTATGGAACAAATCATCTTGTAAATGCAAATATTCGATACTCTGGTTTTTGGCCGGTCTTCTCGTTTGGCTTTGAACTGTTCGACGAAACCGCCTGGCTTTACCGAGTTAATACCTACGATGTGCCAAACAAACATTACAAAAATAGGTTTAAACTATTCAGTTATTTACCTTTCACTTTAAGTAAAAATAGTTATTATACATATTTACAAATTTTTAATAGTAGCGAAAGAACTAACGATTATTTATTCGATGATAAAATTGTTCGTTACAAATCGGGACTATTCACAATGAACAATGGAGTTTATTTTCGAGCAACTCGCAGTATGGCCCATCGCGATTTGTTGCCCCAACTAGGAATTGAGTTTACGGCAATGCATGTTAATGCTCCTTATAACAGAAATAATATTGGAAGTTTGAGCGCTTTAAAATCTACACTATACCTTCCAGGTATATGGCTTAATCAGCACATTAAGTTTAGCGCATCCTTACAAAATCAGGAGTTAAAGCACTATTACCTTTCAAATAAAGTTGATGCACCAAGGGGATACAATCTTTACAGGTCTGAAAACTATCGTGGGTTTTCTGTTGACTACCTAATGCCAATTGCCTATCCCGACTGGGCATTGGGTTCGTTAACGTATATTAAGCGTTTTTCGTTTGATATCTTTTTCGATTATGCTAAAAACTCTTACCCTGCAAGGGTAAACAATCAAATTGTAACATGGAAGGAGAATATGCAATCGATAGGTTTTGAAGTAAATATAGATTTACATTTCCTGCGAACAAGGTATCCGTTCCGAATTAAATATCAACAGGCTTTTACCGGTAAAAATTATTCTGGTTTCTCAAGTTTAAGTATGGTTTACGATATATATGGAGGTTTTAGCAATAGAACAAAACATATAGAACATTAAAAAGTTAAATATCGTAAAAATAAAGATATGGAATCGATTTTTGAATATAAGAACCGACTCCGCAAGGAGATAAGGCAACTGAAAAAACAAGTTGATGCTGAAACATCAAAACAAAAAGCAAGAATTGTTTTTGCCGAAGTTGAGACACTGGAAGAGTTTAAACAAGCCAATGTTGTACTTGCGTTTTGGTCGCTACCAGACGAACTGCCTACTCACGATTTTGTGATGAAGTGGAGCAGCAGCAAAAAAATTGTACTGCCCGTAGTTGTGGGCGACGATTTGGAACTACGCCTTTTTGAGGGTACTGAGCAACTGGAGCAAAGCAACCACTTTGGCATTATGGAGCCCAAAACAGGAAAAATTATTGACCCAAAGGAGATTGAGTTTGCCATAATTCCAGGTGTGGCTTTTGACATAAAAGGAAATAGATTGGGTAGAGGCAAGGGTTATTACGATAGGCTGATGCCACAGTTTAAAGAAATTACCAAGGTAGGTGTGGGCTACGAATTCCAACTGGTTGAATCAGTTCCCGTAACCCAATTTGATTTACCTGTTGATATAGTTATATGCAACTAATTGTTTTTTAATAATATAAAAATTGCTTTTATGAGACTTTTTTACACATTACATTGGAAAGGAATTGGAGGGGAAATTACAAGAAGAGTTCACCTTTTGTTGCTTTTCGTCTTACTATCGTCACTAACCCTTTTTGGTCAGATTCCTGCTGGCTACTATGATGGGGCAAATGAGAAAACAGGAAATGAATTAAAAAATGCTTTATACTTGATAATAAAAGATCATACGGCATTATCCTATGATGCATTATGGACAGCCTTTCAATACACCGATAAAAAATCTAATGGAAAGGTATGGGATATGTATTCCGATATCCCGAACGGAACAGCTCCCTACGAATTTACTTTTAGTTCGGATCAGTGTGGAAACTATTCTGGTGAAGGAGTCTGTTACAATAGGGAACACTCTTTTCCTAAAAGTTGGTTTAGTGATGCTACACCAATGTATACTGATCTATTTCATCTTTACCCAACTGATGGTTATGTAAATGGGAAAAGAAGTAATTATCCTTTCGGTGAGGTTACAAATCCAACATGGACATCGTTGAACGGCAGTGAACTCGGACCTTGTTCCTTTCCCGGCTATAGCGGAACAGTTTTTGAACCCCGTGATGAATTCAAAGGTGATTTTGCTCGTTCTTACTTTTATATGGCGACTCGATATCATAATGTTATTTCGAATTGGAGTTCTGAAATGTTAGACGGTACTCAATTTCCGGCATTTACAACTTGGGCAAAAAATTTACTTCTAAAATGGAATAACGACGATCCTGTGAGTCAAAAGGAGTTGGACAGGAATAACATAATTTATTCAAACTATCAACATAATCGTAATCCATTTATTGACCATCCTGAGTATGCCGAACAAATATGGGGAGACGGATCTATTCCCGTTTCATTTACAAGTACCCCTATAACTTCTGCGCAGGCCAGCACGACCTACACATACAACATTACAGTAACAGGAAACGTTGGTGCAACTTTTACCATTACAGCGCCGACCAAGCCTACATGGTTAACTTTTTCTCAAACTGGAAATGGAACCGCAACACTAAATGGAACACCAACAGAAGATAACGTAGGAAATAACTCAGTGGTACTTAATGTTACAGATGGCTCATCAAGTAAAACTCAAAGTTTCACTATAAATGTTTTATCATCTATTGTTCCGCTTCAATTTACAAGTACTCCTGTAACTGCGGGGCAAGTTGGGGCTACTTATACCTATAACATCACTTTAACGGGCAACGGTGGTTCAACTTTTACTATCAGTGCAACTACAAAACCTAACTGGTTAACCTTAACCTCAACAGGAAACGGTACAGCAACATTATCTGGAAATCCTACCTCTGGTGATGTTGGAGAAAATGCGGTGGTTCTAACTGGTGGTGATGGAAATAGTACTGTGGAGCAATCGTTTTCAATAAATGTAACAGAGACAACTAGCGGTGATTGGGTCGGAGAAACTTTCGAGAATATGCCTACTGCATCTAGTACTTATTCAGATTTTAGTTGGACCGGAGACAATGGTATAAATTGGTCGGCTGTTCAAGCCAGAACCGATCTGACTATTAATACTAGAGCTATCTGCTTAAAGAAAACAACAAGTCCAATTCCTTATATACAATCCCAGACAATCGATGGAGGTTGCGGTCAAATTAGATTTAAACACCAGCAACCATACACTACCACGGGTGGAGTATTGAAACTATACATCAATGGGAATGAAATTGGCACAGCCAATGTTTCTACTTCGGTTCAAACATCTACATTTACAGTAAATGTTGCTGGCGCTTTTACAATAAAGTTAGAAAGTAATGGAGCAACACAAATTGCGATTGATGATGTAGAATGGCAAAGTTATTCGTCATCAACAAATCAGTTGCCACAAATAGGTCAAGTTGCATTAAATCCAACTAGTCCGGCAACAGGGCAAGCCATTAATGTTTCAACTACTATTACCGATTCAGATGGCACAATTCAAGGGGTAACGTTGGGTTGGGGTGCAACTGCTGCCGCTTCGGATTTTTCAACCAGTATGTCAGCAAGTTCAAATGTTTACTCGGCTACAATACCTGCTCAATCCAATGCTGGTACTTTATACTATAAGATAACAGCTACGGATAACAGTAGCGGTTTTAATACAAATACAGGCAGTGTTTATATTGGACAAAACCAATTACCAAGCATCACCAGTGAAAACAGAAATCCTGCAAACCCAACATCTGCTGATAACGTTGGCGTTTCGGCAACAGTTACCGACCCTGAGGGTAGATTAAGTACCGTTCAACTTCTATGGGGAACTGCATCCAATGCTTTGAGCAATGTGCTTTCAATGACCAATAGCTCATCAACCTATAGCGCAACAATACCAGCACAAACCACAGGAACTATAGTTTACTATAAGATTAAGGCGACAGACCAAGAAGGTTATATCTCTGAAAGTTCAATACAGAACTATACCGTTAGTCCTGCTACTGGCATTGGCGATAACCAACAAAGTAAGATTACTGTTTACCCAAACCCATTTAGCGAGACGCTTAATGTAATTGTTGATGGTTCGGGTTCAACAAAGGTTACTGTAATGGATATTATTGGTAAGATTGTCTGCTCTGCGGATTTCTCCGATAAAACATATCCTATAAATACCAGCAATTTAAAAGCGGGCATTTATATTGTAAAAATAATAAATGAAGGAAAAACAACTGTTAGTAGAGTAGTGAAGCGATAGTGTATCCAATCAATAAGTAAAAACGCCATCCTTGTTAGATGGCGTTTTTATTTTCTTTTTATTTTAAAGGTTGAGGAACATCTATTCTTTCAACTTTAAATTTCCCTTTCACAGGGTATGATACTTCTGTTTTTTTATCAAGAAAAAACGTTCCCTCATAATTACCTTCTATGTATCCTCCAACATTGCCTACTTTGGTAACCGTGGTGGTAAAATCATCCGAATAAATCCAAAATCCAGAGGTTTTCGCAGGTATATAAATTGCAATGTTTGCTGATGATTCAAACTCTCCTTCAGTGCTGCCATAGATGTAATAGTTGTAATCAAGCACAATATCGTTATCAACTACTAATGCCGAATCAGGCTCTATTCTTATCATATTAACTTCTTTGGAATCCATTGGTGACAAGTATCCAACGTGTAAAGCGGGACTTCCCAAATTAAAAATTGGACTTGTAAATGTAGAATCGCCAACAGTAAATTCCCCCATAATTCTAATGTAGTTTTCTGTAGAATCTACGCTTTCCTTCTGACAGGAAACAAAGGTTACCCCCAATAGGGTAATTACCGTAATAAATGTTAGTAGTTTTTTCATGTTCTTTGAATTTAATTTGATTATAAAATAACGTCAATTATAGTAAATTTTTTAAACTTTAACGTGTTTAAAATTAATATTTACTAGTCATTTCAAACACTAGCTCCCCCCCTTCCATTAAATCGGAATGCTTTAGCTGATTGTTTAATACGGGTTTCCCATTAAGCAAGATTCGTTTAACGTAAACATTTTTGGGTGATTGATTTTTGGCCAAAATCCTTAACGTTTTACCATTCTCAAAATTCAGCACAGCCGATTTTACCAAAGGACTTCCTGTTGAGTAAAAATCCGAGGCTGGTGCAACTGGGTAGAAACCCAATGCGCTGAAAATGTACCAAGCGCTCATTTGTCCACAATCGTCGTTACCCCCAAGTCCATCGGGTTTGGATTTGTACATCTTCTCACAAATCATACGAACGGTTTGATGGGTTTTCCAAGGCTTTTCGGTCCAGTTATAAAGATACGCAACGTGGTGCGAAGGCTCGTTTCCGTGAACGTAGTTACCAATTAGTCCATCGCGGGTAATATCCTCGGTGCCCTCAAAGTACCTATCGGGTAGGTGCATTGTGAAAAGGGAATCGAGGTAAATTCCAAACTTCTTTTTACCGCCATATAGTTCAACCAACGCATCAGGGTTGTACGGAACGTACAAACTATAATTCCACGAATTTCCCTCAATAAATCCTTGTCCATGAGTGCTTAGCACATCAAAATCGGATTTAAAGGTTCCATCAGAAAGGCGTGGGCGAGTAAATCCAATTGACTTATCGAAAACATTAATGTAGTTTGATGAGCGCCTGCTAAACTCATCGTAAATATCCATTCTATTCAGTTTCTTGGCCAACTGAGCTATGCACCAATCGTCATACGCGTATTCCAAGGTTTTGGAAACCGAACTGCCCGATTTATCCTCGGGTACATAACCCAACTTCATATAATCGTACAATCCATCGTACCATCCATTTTTAGCACTCCGAACCGATGCTTCCAAAGCTAATTTTAAATCGAAGTTCTCTGTTCCTTTTATTGCCGCATCGGCAATGACGGATACGGAATGATACCCAATCATACACCAGTTCTCGTTGGCGTAGTGCGACCAAATTGGAAGCATAGAATGAACGCTTTGCTTGTAATGCGCCAGCATCGATTTTATCATACTAGCATTTCGACTCGGTTGAATAATATTGAATAGTGGATGCAACGCACGATAGGTGTCCCATAACGAAAAAGTTGTGTAATTATCAAAATCGGAAGCGATGTGAATGTTTTGGTCTAATCCACGATACTTTCTATCAGTATCCATATAAATAGTTGGTCCTAAATAGGCATGGTAAAGCGATGTATAAAAATTGATTTTATCGTCGTTGGTCAGCATTTCAACATCAATTTTACCAAGTTCTTTGTTCCACAACTGTTGGCCTTGAAGTTTGATTGATTCGAAATCCCAGTTTGGCGTTTCGGCAATCATATTGGCCAAAGCACCACTGGTACTAACGGGCGAAATTGCCACCTTAAGCATTATTTTTTCGCCCTCGCTGGTAGCAAAATCGAAGTGGCAACGAATTTGTCGGCCTGCATTCTCGGGGAAGTTGCTGTTTTGGTTGAATTTTCGCCAGAATCCACGGTAAACCAACGTTTCGCCATTTACAATTCCGTATGTTTTAAAAGGTTTAGAAAATGAAATGGCAAAGTAAACCGTGCGGGTTCTTGCCCAACCGTGGGTTTGGCGATATCCAATAATAAGCGTATCATTCTCAACGCGGACAAATGTCCAAACGTTCTTATCGGGGTAGTTGTAAATTCCGTGAACTAAATCGAGGATAATATGCGCCGAATCGGATTTTGGGAATGTGTACTGATGCACACCAACCCTAGCCGTTGCAGTAAGTTCAGCATTGATATTGTAATCGAGTAGGTTTGCTCTATAATAGTTTGGCTCAGCAAATTCCTGCTTATGAGAAAATTTAGAGCGATAGCCAGAGTTTGGATTAGATGCAGTGCCTGGATTCAACTTTAACTTGCCAACAGTAGGCATAATAAGAATATCGCCTAAATCGGAATGACCAGTACCGCTGAAATGCGTATGGCTAAAACCAACAATGGTAGTATCGGTGTACTGGTACCCTGCGCAATATTTGTAAGCATCGGGGTTATATTTGCCATTTGTGGCATAGGGAATTGTGTCGGTATCGGGACTTAACTGAACAGCCCCAAACGGAACAGTTGCTCCAGGAAAGGTGTGACCCATTCGCTCGGTTCCAATAAATGGGTTAACCCATTGAATGTAATTCTTAGAGGTTTGTGAGTAACTAAGTAAACTAATAAAAAGTAAGGTGAAGGTTAGGTTTAAATTTTTCATATTTTGAAATGTTTGAACTTTATAAATTGTTTTATTTCACTATCAACGAACAACCATCAACCATCAACGTTCTCTGAGAACCAAGAACCCAATCTCATTGGGATGGTCCTGTATTAAATGCTTTTTATCGACTTTAATCAACTTAAACAAAACCATTAAATCGCCTCCGGCTGCGCCAATAAAAAAGATACCAAGCAATAGCAACCAGCCTATCCCAAATATTAGGGCAACGATTACTGGAAATAATCCCAAAACCAAGCCCGGCATTATTCCTCCAAGTAAATAGTGGTTTCGTTTTAATAGTTCATTGCAATGACAGTATGGAGTCAAGTAAGCCCACTTAATTCCAAAGCGAATGGATTTAAAACGGCCTTTAGCAAATAGACCCCAGGTTAATCCGTGTAAACCCTCGTGCAGAACAATTCCCAGAATCAAGATTAAAAGTAGCAGCACTTGATGAGAACGAAGAAACGTGAAACCTTCGAAAAATGATTGCCAATCCCATATTAAAACAAATGGTACAACACAAATAATTGCTATTGGCAAAAGCATAGCAAATGCTATTATATTGGCATTCAATGCCGACATTGTTTCGGATTTTATTACCATGCTCTCATCAACACTGTTTTCTATTTCGGAACCCATACCGTTTTAGTTAAAAGTGTTGAAAGGTAAATAAAA